>JAFDIX010000116.1 GCA_019307805.1 Deltaproteobacteria bacterium
CCACAACATGGGCATCCACCCCGATCACTCCCAAGACTAATCTCTTTTGCTTCACTACGAAGACCTCACCCCATGGTATTACCTAATTGAGCTAAGGCCCAATTAGGGGCTTAATAACCCAGTGGCTCCCCCACGATGACAACAGAGAATGTTTCCACTCCTCTGGTCTTTTTCTCGATAATAGAGGTCACCCGGCAGAGCCGGTCCGGGCTGTTACAGTCAGCGCAGGGCCTGCCCTTTGCACAGGGGGTGTCATCCCCGCGTCTTGAAGTGTTCCTGGGCACGACCTTTTCTTTGATCCGTTTTATCGCAGCAGGAAAATCGTCCACGATCTTGTTTTCACCAGCCACCACGATCACGTGCTTCGGGCCGAAGATCATAGCCGCAACCCGATTTCCGGTATTGTCTATGTTGACGAGTTTGCCGTCCCTTGTCAGCGCGTTGGTGGAGGTCAGGAAATAGTCGGCAGCGACCTGTTTCCTCTTCACCTCCATGATCTCCTCTTTACTCAGGCCCGGCTTCCAGTGATCAAAGTACTCGGTTCCCCTTTCCGCAAGGGAGCCCAGAATATCCATCTCCCGAAGGGTGACAGACCCGCCTATCCCGACCGTGGCCTCGAGTGGGATCCTTTTCAGGATCTCCTCTTTTGCGGCCTCCTTTGTGGCGAAATAGGATGGGATGATACCGTTTGATTCAAGTTTCTTCAGGATCTCTTCCATTCTTCTTCACTTTCTTGCTATAGGGCAACCTCTTTCCAACGATCCCGGGGGTTACTGTAGCAGGACAATGATCCAGCTGCTGTATTCATAGAAGCCCGGCCAGGTACCTTCCGGAAGGGGGACAAATAGCAGCTTGGTAAAAACAAGCAGGGTCACAGCGTAGATCATGAAAGAAGTTACGACCAGATGAATCAGCTTTCTTTCACCCAGAAGGAGCATGTAACCCGCGATAAATAGAGGTGCCAAAGCATAATATCCCATACGGGGAATCATAAATAGAAAGAGCAGGGGGACACCGAATGTGGCCACCCTCTTCAAATAGGTCTTTGCACCGGTGGGCGTTTCTTCTGTGCCGGCATCTTCACCGTTCAGCGTTATGCCACCCGATGATCGGTGCTGCACAAGCGCTAAAATGTTCAACACCACCTGAATCAGCGTAAAGATAACAATACCGATTGTGATGGCCCGGGGCCAGGAAGCTGCGTCATAAAGGTAGTTGGCCAGGTGGTCATCGAACCTGAATGTCAGACTGAAAGCCATAATTGCCAGGATTAACCAGGTCACACCTTCAATAAGAATGGACCTAAGTGTTGCCATGATGAACCTCACCGAATGATTTACCTTGATTTATATGCCCCCTCCCTTGAGGGGGCCCAACTCTGTCTTTTTACCTCATTACTTCTTCGCAGTTCCCATCTTTTTGTAGGTTTTTATGGTTTCCCTGACCAGTTCCTTTCCGCCCTCTATGTCACGGTAACTGTCGATCAGGTGCATATACTTCTTTCGGTTGAATTTTTGAAAGCTATCGCTGTTCCATGCCTGTTTGAGTGCCCACTCAAGGTATTTCTGACGGTCCTTTGGCACTTCACTCCGGAGGAAGAAGCCCCGGAACCTGTAGAGAGGTGTGAATTTTGCCCCGATATCGGTCAGGCAGGGCACATTGGAAAAGGCCTTGGGACGCTCTTTTAGAATAGTGAGGATCGGCTTCATGTCTCCGGATTCCATGTAGGGGCGAACATCGCCCGGTTGCTCGAAGAGGGCATCCACATGACCGCCCACCAGGGCGCCGTAACGCTCCGCAGGCTTGTCAAAGGAGACCTGGGTCATTTTGATGCCCTGGTCTTCCTCTAAAAGGGAAGTTACCACACGTTCCATGGAGCCGACGTTGGCCACGTTGGCCAGCTTGACCTTACCGGGAGTCGCCTTTGCGTATTTGACGAAGGCTGCCCAGTCGGGAAAGCGTTTGTCATTGGGTCGGACATAGATCTGGCTGAAGGCGATCTGGGCAATACAAACAGGATACCATTTCTCGGAAGGATTCTCCTTGATGACGCCCGAGGCATAAAGAGTAGCGGCGTCATCAATATGTTCGGTGATGGTGTAGCCGTCCGGCCTGGCCATGAAGAAGCTCGAAAGACCGGCAACTCCACTGCCCCCAGGTTTGTTAACCACCTTGATGGGGACACCGATAACCTTCTCCAATGCAATGGCCATGGCCCTCGACACCTGATCCGACCCTCCCCCTGCGCCATAGGGTACGATCATGGTAATCGGCCTATTGGGAAACCCTTTTGGTTTTTCCATGGCGAATGCCGTGACGGAAATACAGAGGATGAATACCAGGGAAAATGCCAGTGAAATTCTCCAAACCGTGCTTTTTTTCATGGTGAAACCTCCTGTGAAAAAGTGTTTATGGTTATTTTCCCGGCCAAAGTTTACAAGGAATTGACCGCGGTTTCAACAAATTCCTATATTGCAACAAGGGACGGACGATCGCGACTATTTTTATTTATTTAAATCCGGCCCCAAGTCTTTTTTTCCACCGCAAAGCGGGAGACTACATCCCAGCGGACGGTGGGTGTTCCTCCGGGCACAATGAGATCGCCGTCGACCATTTTGAGTTCAGGCTCGACCAGATGTTCTTTGCACTTTAAAAATCCATTCATCTCTCCTGCCTCCCTGATCAGTCCGGTTTCGTGCAGGACAAGGGCCTCATGTCGACACCCGATATCCAGGGCCACGCCATTGCCCACAATGACCTTGAATTCCGCATTTTGCGCCTTGTTTATCAAACGAGCCAGCTCGGCCCGAGAGCCGCATTTCATAAGTTTGAGTTTCACTGCCTGGGCGCATTCGTTTTCGATCATCCTGTCCAGATCTGCCTCACTGGAAATGGCCTCGTCGAGCATCAGAGGGACAGATCTGACCCTGGAAAGACGAGACATCTCCTCCCATGCATCCGGGGCCAGGGGTTGTTCCAATAGCTCTATTCCGTCGGGATCAAGCTCATTGAGGAATCTTACAGCCTGTCCGTAGTCGTAGCCCTGGTTGGCATCGACCCGTACTTGAACCCCTTGCCTCAACTCCTTCTGAAGGGCCTTCAGCCGTTCGAGGTCCTGATCCACATCAAATCCGACCTTGAACTTCAGGGTGGCAAAACCCTGCTCCTGCAACCTCTCCGCGTCGGTGACAAGATCCTTAATGGTTTCCCCCTGTACGACCCCCAGTATGGGTATCCTTATTGATTTGTCATTGCCCCCGTTCAATCTGTTTGCCAGTTCCTCCAGGGCAGTGAGCAGAGGGGTAATGGCAAAGGATAAAGGTCTTTCGGTCTTGTTGATCTCTTTTAATAGTAGTTCCGGGCTTTGACCGATCATCCCGGGCGCCCATTTCTCAATGAGATCCCAGGCGTCCTCCGGGGTCTGGTGGAAATACCCGGGAACGTTGGTTATCTCACCAGATCCCTCGATCCCGTCGGCCCGGATCCTGATCAGGACAGAGTTGAATTCATTCAACGTGACCAGGGAGAGGTGGTAGGGTCTCGCCAGAGGTAGGCTGGTCCTGAAAGCGGAAACTCCTTGAATTGTCGCTACCATGGGTCCTCCACTAAGCCACTGCCCGGATCTTGAAGGAACTATATATATTCCAAACCAGGGTTAAAATGCCGCCGACCATGAGAACAGCGCAGACTGGTCGGGTGAAGAAACCGACCCAGTTATATTCTATAATGATGATGGCTTTCACAAAGGCGGACTCTCCGAGCTTACCCAGGATGACACCCAGGATGATCCCGGCCACCGAATAACCACTTCTTCTGAGAAAATATCCCGCAACGCCTGCCAGAATCATGACCCACACGTCCATAAGGGTGTTACGAAGGGCGTAACTGCCGATAGTGGACAGGATAAAAATGATCGGGCACAGGATTCGGAAAGGAATCTTCAATAGATTGACTATGGTTTTTGTCTCGATGTAGCCCAGGATAAAAATCAACACGTTGGCCACAAACATCGCTACAAAGAGCACCCAGACCAGTTCGGGGGCCCGTACCATAATAAGCGGCCCCGGTTCCATGCCGTGGATCATAAAAACGCTGATCATCATGGCAGTAATGGCACCCCCCGGGAGACCTAAGGCAAGTAAAGGGATCATGGCACCGCCGGTGGCTGCGTTGTTGGCCGATTCGCTGGCCACGACACCTTCCAGCTCACCCTTGCCAAAACGTTCCGGGTGCTTGGACCATCGCTTGGCCTCATTGTAGCTTAAGAAGGCGGCCAGGGTGGCCCCGATACCGGGCAGAACCCCGGCGAAAAACCCAAGGATCCAGGAACGCACGATGCAAATTTTCATGCCCCAAAAATCTTTGAAAGAGGGGAATTTCAATCCCACCCTTGGCGCCTTGTATTTGAAGGTAACCATCTTCTCGGCCTGGACAAAAACCTCTGAGATGGCGAAGAAGCCGAGGATCAGCGGGATGAAATGGATCCCGGCAAGGAGATAATAGGTCCCGAAATTGAAGCGGGGCAATCCTCCGGCCGGGTCCGTCCCTACGCAGGCCAGAAGCAGTCCTGCAAGCACCGATAGCCACCCTTTCCAGAAGGTATCCGCACCGACGGAGGCAGCCACATTCAGCCCAAAGAAAATGAGAGCGAACATCTCCGGGGGGCCGAAGGCATGAATAGCCCAGCGTCCGACTATCGGGGCGGCAAGCATCATCACGAGAGTAGAAAAGATGCCGCCAAGGGACGATGAGACGATAGCAGCGCCAATTGCTAATCCTGACTTGCCCTGCTGGGTGAGAGGGTACCCATCGAATGCAGTTGGAGCGTTTTCTGCGGATCCCGGGATGTTGAAGAGGATGGCCATGACTGCCCCTCCGTAGGTCCCCGATACATAGATAACGCCGTAGATCATGATGGCATAGGTAGGTTCCAGATAGATAGTGAAGGGGAGGATAATGGCGCCAAGGGTGACCATGTTGATCCCGGGCAAAGCCGCAAAAAACAGCCCGCCGATGAGCGCCGCAAAAAAGAACAACATCGCCATAGGATCGGTAAATAAACCGATAATTCCAGTCAATAAGTTTTCCACAATATTCCTTTACCAGCGTCCCTGTCAGATTAGAAGTTATCAGACGATTACCAATTCGTTTGGGATCTCATCTCGCGTCGATCTGCTGGAGGCCAGAACCGTATTCAAAGTTAGTAGACCGACGTGTTCCGATCAATGTACTCATCCATTTGTCTACAATGTAGCAGAATGAATGCTTTCGTGTTAACTGACGCCAAGTTTTTGATAAATCCTTTGCATCCTCTTTTTTGCTTCCTCTTTTACTTCGAAATACAGGTGCCTGCCGTGGCTGTCCATGGCGACGGTCAGTGGGCCGAAATCTTTGACACGGAACTGGTAAAGCGCTTCCGGATGAAGATGCTCCCAGTATACCGCCTCTACTTCTTCAATTTGTTGGGTCTCGAGCGCCGCCGCGCCACCGACAATGGCCAGATAAACCGCTCCGTATTTCTTCATCGCTTCAAGACTGCCTTCATAAAGGCCGCCTTTGCCGATAATGGCCCGCACACCGTACTTGCCGATAAGATCGGGTGTAAAACGCTCCATCCGTGTGCTGGTAGTGGTTCCAACACAAATTTTTTCCCATTTATCACCTATTTTCCTGAGACTGGGCGCGGTATGAATACACGGCATTCCTTCCAGGCTCACCGGGGGTTCATGGTTCTGATCGAACATATAAATTTGGGTCAGGTCCCTAATTCCAAATAAGGTGCCGCTAAAGTAAACGACATCTCCTGCTTGGAGATCTCTGATTACCTCCTCCGTAAAGGGCGTATGAAGGTGTTGTTCTGCCATCTCTTATTCCTCCTAATAATGACTAATAGCCGTACTCCACCCGTCCATCGGGAAAAATTTTTGCGCGGGCTCTGCGGGCCGGCCAACATTGTGTATTAACGGCTACCGGGTTCTGTGTGATATGCGTGTAGGCAGCTTCGATGTGGACAGCCAGTGTTGAGATATCACCACCCAGACCCATGGGGCCTCTGCCCATTGCGTTTATCGCCTCCTCTAATTCAACCTCCATTTTAGCCACCTCGGGATCGGGGTTCCTTTGGCCAACCGGTCTGACAATGGCTTCTTTGGCCAGCTTCATTACCAGGTCAGCCGTACCGCCGATGCCCACGCCAATGATGCCGGGTGGGCAAGGGTTGGCCCCCGATTCGAACACGGTGTCCACCACGAATTTTTTTAAGGCTGCAACGCCATGGGCGGGGTAAAACATTTTCATGGCACTCATATTTTCAGATCCGGAGCCCTTGGGGGCCATCAAAATGTCTATATGTTCGGCATCTTTAATGTAATCAAAGTAGATTACCGGGAGACCGTTGCCCACGGAAGTTTGGGGATTGACACGCGTCAACGGATGAGTGGAGCTTCCACGAAAAGGGAATTCCTGTGTGGCCCTTTTTGCTCCTTCGCGCAACCTGGTTTTGATTTCATATCCGTTCCAGGCAAATGCCGAACCAATTTTGACCATGTAAATCGGCAGGCCTGTATCCTGGCAGATCAGTGTCCTGTTTTTGTCCGCTATTTCAATGGTCTTGAATATGGCCTTGAATACTTCTTTGGCCGTGGGGTTGGTCTCTTTTTCAGACGCGCGTTGAAGAGCTGCCCGAACATCGGGTGGTAGGTCGCATAGTGCCCGAATATACAATTCCTTCGCAGCATCTTCCACAATTTTGTAATCGAAGGTGTTCATCTGTAAAACCTCCTTAACCGGATATACCGGTAAAGCATCATTTAAATTATAAATTGTAACAGATACATTTAAAAATTAGTTAACGACTTAATGGATTTAAAGCCTTGCCGCGCAGAGGCGCAAGTCCAGGCATTTATTTAGTATTCCCTGCCTTTACATCTGTACGGGAAATAATTTTCATCCTGTGTTCTTTAAAATCCAGGGCCAAAACGAAATCCGCCAATGCCTTCAAGGATTCCTCGTCCAGATTGTATTTAGGCATGGTCGTCCACCGGCTTTCCGCCTGCGGATCTTTGATAAATTTTATCAGCCAGGCCTGCGAGCGATCTCTGACGACCACGTTAGCCAGATCGGGGCCTATAATTCTCCCTCCCCGCCCGTTGATATTGTGGCAGTAGGCACAATCCAGCTCGACAAACAGCTGCAGGCCTTTCAGTTCCGAAGCGTTCAGGGAACGATCGGGAACAGGAATGATCCGACCGTAAGAGCGTGCGCCGCCAAATCCCATCAAGGTTAGATAGATTATGCCTATAAGACATAGGGCACCCATGGCCGTCGCAATAGGACGATCCGCCACACCCCGCCACTTTGATTGGCTCAGCCACGGCATACCGAAAAGGATAGCTACCCCTCCAATGGGAATGACCAAACTGCCAATAACTTCGACAGATCCGGGAAAAAATGTTAATATTTGAAACAGCCACATGTAGTACCATTCCGGTCGGGGAAGGTAGTCCGGATCGAGGGTGCCGGCTTTGCCCTCGAAGGGAATTTGCCCATAAATCGCAAGCAGGAAAATTACACCCAGAACAATCACAGATGCCATCGTGCTTTTAAACAGATGCTCTGGATAAAACCGGTAGATGTGTTGCGGAAAGGGCTTTACGTGTTTTTTGCCGACAGCGTCAGATGCAAGGGGGTCGGCCACCCCATGAATTCTCACCAGATAAATATGAAAACCGATAAAGCCAAGCATCAGGCCGGGAAGCAGCAGCATATGCATAGAAAAAAAACGGGTCAATGTGAGCCCCGACACCCTGTCGCCTCCCAGCATCAACCTTGTCGTGAAATCGCCGATCACCGGAATATCTTTGGGAATGTTAGCCGATACTACCGTAAGAACCACCCCTGCCACCCACGTCAGTTCACGCGGGGCTTTAAAGGTCCCGGCAAAAAAACCATGCATCATGTGAATGAAAACCAGCACTACCATGGCACCGCCGCCCCAGTGGTGGATTCCCCGCAGGATTCGTCCCATACTCACTTCGTTCATGATATAATTGATCGACTCATAAGCCAGATCGGGAGAAGGAACGTAATACATAGCCAGAAACATGCCGGTTAGCGCCTGCAGGATGAATAGGAGTGCACACAGGCTTCCCATGGTTGCTGGCCAGCCAAGTCCGGAAGGCAGCTTTTTATACATAAACGGCTTCAGATAGAGATCCCACCCGATACGGTTAATGATAAATGAGCGCAAGTTGGACATCTCACATTACCCCAACAAACAAATAGCCGTTTTCGACCTTGAACACATGGTGATCAAGGGGACGCGGCGGCGGTCCGGCGGATACATGCCCATCCGCATCAAATATTCCGCCGTGGCAGGCACATAGATACAGCTGTTTGCTTTCATCCCAGTGGACTGTACATCCGAGATGAGTGCAGGTCGTATTGAAAACCACCACATTGTTGACATCCGGCCGCCGAGCGATCATAACCGGCTTTACTTCCTGGCTTTTATGAAAGCCGCTTTTGACTTCATAGCGCATCGTTACCGTCGTTACCTTGCCGGGCCTAAAATCTTCGATTCTGCCAAGCGGCACCCATGTCTCTGGCGATTTTTGAAGGGAAGGACCAATGGCTGCTGTTGCCAGCACGCCGCCAACTGCAAGGGCACTGGCCGCACTGAGGCCCCAGGTTATTTGTTTCAGAAAGCAACGGCGATCCGGATTATCGAGATGATGTGCTTTCGCGGAAAGATCCAAGACAGCCGGTGCTTTTTCACATGCGGCTGTTTCTTGATCCCGAAACGCGGGAACCTCGCTCT
>JAFDIX010000662.1 GCA_019307805.1 Deltaproteobacteria bacterium
CCCTTGTCTGATTCCGGCTCCCAGATGACCCCGCCTTCGATATTCTGCTGGCTGTAACCACCGCCGGGGACCATGACCGTGGCCCACCCTTTGGTATCCCTCAATCTGCTGCCGATAAAGCGACCCAGCCCAAGCATTTCCTCGTAATTGGCCTTCACATGGGTATGGACCGGGTTGTGAATATAGTGTTTGCGCTTTTTTATCTCATCCGGCATGGCCTCATGGGGGCCATAGAGAATGATGTCTGCGCAGCCCGTGGAGATCACCTGCGGCAATCCCAGACGGCAAGTGGCCTTCATTCTCCCTTCCCAGGCCGGCATAATTCCGCCCCAGAGGTAGTCATTGATATCATGGGGGCTCATATCCAGAATGCCCTGCAACTGGCCCTGTTCGACCAGCTCCTCCATGGCCTTTGCGCCAATGCCGTTGCAGTGAAAGGCAATCATCTCATAACCCATCTCCGTCAGGAATTCCCTGGCCTTGTTGGCACAGGGGGTGGTTACCCCCGCGGATGTGAGGGCCACGGTCTTGTCCGCTTCCTCCCCGGCAGCATATTCCATCTCCAGCATTCCCACAACGGCGCCTGCACCTTCGGCCAGCACCTTCCTGGTGACCTTGTTCAGGCCCAGGATATCGGCCACTGAATGAATGATGGTCACATCCTTGGTCCCCACAAAAGGGCCGAAGCTGGCCTGCCCGTTGGCGATTGCAGAGACTATCACCTTGGGAACGCCAAAGGGCAATGCCTGCATAACCGTCGCACCCATGACCGTCCCCTGGATTCCGCCCATGGAAAGGACAGCGTGCAGTTCCCCCTGGTCATACAGCTTTTTCCCCATCCGCCTGGCGCCCTCTGCCATGGTCTCGATGGCCTTGATTTTGTCCCCGTTTTCGAGGAGCTCTTTGATGGTGGTTCCCGCCTCCCTCGCCACTTCTTCACGGGAAATATCCGGGGTAACCGTCGGTTTTCCCATGACCCCGCAGTCAAGCATTACCGAGGTATGTCCCTTGCTCTCAACGAGATCTTTTAAAAATCCGGCCTCCGGCCCTTTGGTATCCAGGGTTGCTACAATAAGTATTTTCCCTTTCACAGCAAATACCTCCTTCTGAAGTATTCCCCTATTATTTATTGAGGAGGGCCTTTCGCAGGCTTATCAGCATGGCGATCTGAGCGGTTTCCTCAATGAGTTCCGCATTGTGCTCGGCAAGAATAATATTCTTCCCAAGCCCGAAAATGCCATGGCCGGTCTGTACAAAGGCTCCCAGTTCGGGTTTCTCTGCCATTAGTTTTTCCACCGCCTCTGCAAAAACCTTCGTACCGTGACCTTTAACCCGGATCACGGGAATCGGTCCGAGCTTAGACCTGGAGTGATCCGTAATGAGGGGGATTTCTGTGGCGTCATCGGCATAGGCAATGGACCAGGGCGCATGGGTATGAAAAATACCATGAATGTCAGAGCGGTTCCGATAGACCGCAAGATGGGTGAGCAGTTCTCTGGAGGGCTTTCCTCCTTCGCCAATGACCTCACCATTGATGTCGACCATGACAAAGTTGTCCTGGTTGCACTCCCCGAAGGAAAAACCGCTCCCCTTGATGATTATCTTATCTGTCCCGGGGACACGACTGCTCAGGTTTCCTCCATTTCCAGTTTGAAGCCCCAAGTGATAGGCGCGTGAAGCCGCCTTTATCATATCGTCTTTGATTTTTTTGATTTCATCCGTCATTATCCCATTCCTTTTTGACCTTTATTCCATTGTTCCATTATTCCATTATTCCATGTGCTGGCATAAAAAAAGATGCCATTAAAAACCCTTCATTTCAATAAGTTATAGAGTTTCCGAGACGTAAAACAGGATTCACTATTCATCCTCTTCTTTCTCAATGGGAAAGGGTTCGCTCCTTCGCTTGTATGCGATGAGTTCCTCTACAGATTTACCGGTCTTTTCCATAGCCTGGGCCAGTAGCGTCTTCTTGAAACGGAAGGGCAGCCCCTCTTTTTCTGCCTCCTGGAGCAGTTCCATGACCATGGCAGCGGTGTTTCCAATTATTTCCTCACAGTTGTGGCGACACTCTTTTGTCCCATAAATATATGGTTCGGTCAGGTCCCAGCAGTTGATCGTACCAAATTTCTCCTTGAACCTGTGGGGGAGCTGATTGAAAAGGCTGTAGGTATCCCACAACGTGCCCCTGTGTTCTTCAAGTTCATCCTCCGAAGGCTTCAATCTGCCATACACAAGGCCCAGGGCTATGACCCCCGCCAGCATGGCCGCACAGTTTTCTCCACGGGTGGCAATGCCGCCTCCAAGAGGCGTCAGGAGTGCTGAGACTTCCGGTGGAAGTTCCGTGTCCACCAGTTCATAGACTGCCCGAAAGACAGACTCGGCGCAATTGGCCCTTTTCCCATTGAATATTTCCATTGCCCGCTTCCGGGCTTTTTCAACCTTATCTTCGCTCATTTCATTCCTCTCTCTTTTCTGAACATGTCATTCGCCGGATTTACCTTTATGAGGTCATCGTTCCAGAATTAACGAAACATACCTACCGTCAAAGTTCTAGGCAAGTAAAAAATCACATTCTCCCTTGACTCCTTGCCCTTTCAAATATATCAAACAGTTCAGGAGGAAATGCTATGACATGGCGCAGTAAAAAAATTCTGGAGCGGCCGGATTGGTCCATGAACCGTTCTCTGTACAAATCAATGGGGTACAGTGATGTCGAC
>JAFDIX010000663.1 GCA_019307805.1 Deltaproteobacteria bacterium
TCCCCAAACCCGTTCCCGTAATCAGACCGAATCGGGGTTTTCCGGGTATCTTCGTGCCAAGGTATTCAACCGCTTCTTCAATCTTTTTAATCATAGCCCGACACCTTCTCCTTTGCTGAGGCATAAAACAGACAATCGCTTGGGATAGTTACCATAAAATAATTTTAATTTGAAGTTGTATGTTGCCGTATTTATACAAAACCCGCGTCTGCGTTTTTGTCTTGACCCGCATAACCCTCCCGAATATAAAACAGTTTACCTTTACTCCAGCGAACTTTGCGCTTGGATACGAAGGGGTAAGGACCCATGAAAATTGATCTGCATATACACTCCAGTTGTTCAGACGGCCGCATGTCTCCTGAGGAACTCTTTCAGGAGGCCCGGCAGAGGGGCTTGGGGACCCTGTCCATCACAGACCATGATTCCCTTGATTGTCAGGAGCAGGCAGAAATCCTTGCTGAGAAATACGGGATGCACTATATCAGGGGTCTGGAACTGAGCGTTTCATTCTCACACCCCGATTACAAAGGCGGGAAACCCATATCCCTGGACTTTCTCGCCTACGAATATGATTTGAATGCCCATGCACTCATGGATAAGCTGGTAGATTTACGGGAGCACAGAGTGAAGCGGGGAGAACAAATTTTAGAAAAACTCAACCAGGAACTATCCCGGCAAAATGCAGAACGATTGACCCATAAAGATCTGGATAAAATTAAAAGCTCTGTGGGTGGTTCTTTCGGTCGTCCTCACATTGCGGCCCATCTGGTAAAAAGGGGATTTGTGAACACCGTCCAGGAAGCCTTCGACCGGTATCTCGTTAAATGCAACGTCCCTAAAATGCCCCTTTCCCTGTCAGAGGCCTCCAGGTTGGTAAAAGAGGCGGGTGGTAAATTGATGCTGGCCCATCCCAATGACCCCAGGGGAACCTCACTTATCTCTTTCACCTCATCCATCGATGAGCAGCAAAGAATTATCAAAGAGAGCATGCTCCGCCATGTTGACGGCATTGAGTGCTGGCATTCCAGGCACGATCCCCAAACCACGGCATCCTATCTTTCATTTGCAAGGGAATGTAATTTGATGGTAACCGGAGGTTCCGATTGTCATCAGGCCCCTGTTGTGATGGGAACAGTCGATGTTCCCGCCCAGGTTGCTGCGCAGTTTGGGGTTGGCCACCCCCAAGCCCATCAGGAGCATTAATGGTTTGTCATGGACAGGGTCACCCGGTAGGTAGGGCAATCCTGCCCAGACTTGGACATAGGAGTGACTGTGGAACCTTCGGAAAGCAATATGGAGGCACGCATCAGCAATCTTCGTGAGAGGATTTATGCTGCAAAGGGCGAGGTCCCCGCTGATCTGGTTCTCAAAAAGGGGAGGGTGGTCAATGTGTGCTCCGGTAGGATCCATGAAGGTGATGTGGCCATTCACCAGGGTCGTATTGTGGGGCTGGGCCCCCGGTATCAGGGTAAAAAAGAAGTAGACATTGAGGGGAAGTGGGTCGTACCCGGCCTCATGGACGCACATATTCATATTGAAAGCAGCATGTTGCTCCCTTCCAAACTTGCTGAAGCTCTTTTGCCCCGGGGCACCACAACCATTGTGGCAGACCCCCACGAAATTGCCAATGTCATGGGTGCACAGGGTATTGAATTTATGTTGGAGGAGAGCCGTGATCTCCCCTTTGACATCTTTTTTATGGCACCATCCTGCGTACCTGCGACCCACATGGAGACCTCCGGCGCCGAGATGGACGCCTCGGCCCTGTTGCCCTTCAGAAAGAATAAACGTATCCTGGGTCTGGCTGAGATGATGAACTACCCCGGAGTGCTCGCAGGGGATGCTGATGTTCTCGAAAAGCTGATTATCTTCCGGGAAAAGAGAGTGGATGGACATTCGCCTTCACTCAAGGGGTTCGACCTTCAGGGCTACGTGGCTGCGGGCATTGGATCTGACCATGAGACCTCGGAGCCCGGCGAGGGGTGGGAAAAGCTGGACAGCGGGATGATGTTGATGATCCGTGAAGGGACATCCGCTAAAAACATGGAAGCGCTTCTGCCCATTGCGATGGAAGGAAATTCCCACCGGTGCTGTTTTGTGTCTGACGACCTCCATGCCCAGGACATACAGGGCAGGGGACACTTGAATTACGTTATCCGGATGGCGATCCAGCAGGGCCTGGATCCAGTCACTGCAGTTCAGATGGCAACCTTGAATCCAGCAGAGTATATGGGCTTGAAAGACCGAGGCGCTGTTGCGCCGGGATACCGCGCCGATCTCGTGGTGCTTTCTGATTTGGAATCTTTCTCTGTGGACCAGGTCTATAAGGACGGGCAGTTGGTTTTCAACGACGGTGTGCTCATTCCTTTCCCGGAAAGACAGCCCCCGTCCATAGCCTTCGGTCCCCTTAATACGGGCTCCCTGGCCCCCTCCCGTTTTCACATAGAGAACGGGAGCGGCAATGCCCGCATCATAGAGCTGGTGGCGGGAGAGATCCTTACCCGTACAACCCTTGACAGGGTGAAATCGGAAAAAGGCGGCGTGGTGGCGGATATTGAGAGGGACATCTTGAAGCTCGCCGTCATTGAAAGACACCAGGGGACGGGCAGAGCGGGAATGGGGCTGGTGAGAGGGTTTGGATTGCAGGGAGGGGCGATAGCATCCTCCTTTGCGCATGATTCCCACAATGTGATTGTAGTCGGCACCAACGACAGAGACA
>JAFDIX010000664.1 GCA_019307805.1 Deltaproteobacteria bacterium
AAATTGCGGGTGATAGGCGTGGGCAAGGTGGGCATGAGCATCACACAGGCCTTTGCCCAGGCGGGTTTTAGCGTCTGCGGCACGGATGTGGACCAGAGTAATATCGATAATGGAATGAAAAAGGTGGAGAAGAATCTGGACACCCTGGTGTCCAAGGGAAAAATGACCGAAGGAGACCGTGACGGCGTTCTTTCGAGAATGGAGTTTTCAACGGATTTTGAAATCGTCAAAGACGCTGATGTGATCATTGAGGCCATCTTCGAGGATATGAACCTCAAAAAAGAGACCTTCAAAAAACTCGACGACATGGTTGCCTCCCAGGACGCCTTGCTGTTGACTAATACATCCGGACTCTCTCTCTCGGAAATTGCAGCCGCAACCCAGAGACCTGAACAGGTTGCCGGGATGCATTTTTTTAATCCGGTTCCCATAATGCGACTGGTGGAAGTGGTGCGCGGGGCATTGACTGCAGATAAAACCGTGGACCAGGTGAAGGAGCTTTCAGTGCTCATGGGAAAAACCCCTATTGTTTCAGCAGACAGCCCCGGGTTCATCGTCAACAGGATGTTGAACGCCCTGGCTGTGGAAGGTGCAAAAATTGTCCAGGAGGGCGTGGGGAGTATTGAGGACGTGGATACCGGGGTCAAGCTGGGCCTTGGCCATCCCATGGGCCCCTTTGAACTCATGGATTATCTGGACGGCATCCCACTGATCATCCATGTCACCGATTATCAGGCCCAGGAATTGGGTGAGAGGTTCCGCATGCCCGTGTGGGTGAAGAATATTGCCCGGGCCGGGCTCACAGGCCGCTCCACAGGACGGGGCTACTACGATTACAGCAAAGAGGAAAAATGAGCCATGGCCAAGTCAGAACTCATATTGGAAAAGGACGGTGGCATAGCCTTCATCACGTTTAATCGCCCTGAAGTCCACAATGCCCTGAACAATGCCATGGTAGAAGGCCTGTCAAGGGCACTGGATGAAATCGAAGAGGATGGGGATATTCGGTGTCTCATACTGACAGGCGCCGGTGAGAAATCTTTTCTGTCCGGCTCAGACATTACAGAGCTGAGCAAGAGAACGACCCTGACCGGGGTGGAGGCCTCCCAAAAAAGACAGGCTCTGCTCAGCAGGCTTGAAAATTTCCATCTCCCCTCCATTGCGGCCATCAACGGTTATGCCTTTGGCGTGGGGTGTGAAATTGCACTTGCCTGCACCATGCGCCTTGCGTCATCAAAGGCAAAATTCGGACAGCTGGAGATCAATCTGGGCATCATCCCCGGTGGTGGCGGGACCCAGAGGCTCCCCAGGCTCGTTGGAAAAGCCAATGCCGCTGAATTGATTCTTTTGGGAAAGGTGGTTGACGCGGAAGAGGCATATCGCATGGGGCTGGTGAACAGGGTAATCGTTCCGGAGGAATTGATGCCCGAATGCCGCCAATGGGCCGAAACCATCGCAGAGAAAAGTCCGGTGGCCATCAAATATGCACTCAGGGCCGTGAATCAGGGGTTGGAGGTGGACCTGGCCTCAGGTCTCAAAATAGAAAGTCTCTGCATAGGGGTCTGTTTTGCTTCTGAAGACAGCAGGGAAGGCCTGAATGCCTTTTTAGAAAAAAGAAAACCCTCATTTAAAGGGGAGTAAGGAATCCGGGCCTAGGGGGCCTAGCTTTGGCTATCCCAAGAGGGGATTTGCTTTGTTGAAAGTTCATTGCCTTATTGAAATTTCAAATAACAAATCCCAAATAACAAACAAATAACAATGTCCGAAATTCAAAATCTCAAACAAAAAACAATCGTTTTGAACCGGTTTGAAATTTGTAATTTATTTGTAATTTGGTGCTTGGAAATTGTGGTTTTTAGATGCAAAACTCTAATGCAGATCAACCTATCTTAGACCTGGCTCAAAGGACCAGGGTTACAGGTAAAAAAATGAAAGGCGGGTGATTTCATGGAATTTCAGAACATTCGATTTCAGAAAAAAGAAAATATAGGAATACTGACCGTTGACCGGCCAAAGGCATTGAACGCACTGAATACTCAGACGATTCAAGAAATGTGTTCTGTCTTCAAGGAAGTGAAAATGGATGACACACTCCGGCTGCTCATCATTACAGGGGCCGGGGAAAAGGCATTCATTGCCGGTGCGGACATCGGGGAGATACAGGAACTGACACTCAAGAACGGACTCGAGTTTCTTCAGGCCGGGCACCAGATGAATCGGGATATCGAAGGTCTGGGCAAACCGACTATTGCCGCCATCAATGGTCTGGCCCTGGGTGGGGGATGCGAACTTGCTTTGGCCTGTTCCCTGAGGATTATCTCTGAAAAGGCAAAAATGGGTCTGCCGGAACTGGGCCTGGGGGTTATTCCCGGGTATGGCGGGACCCAGCGACTGGCAAGACTCATAGGGAAGGGGAGGGCACTCTGGTACCTCTTGACCGGTGATATGATCGATGCACCCACGGCCCTGGAACTTGGCCTTGCAAATATGGTGACGGCACCTGAAGAACTCATGGAAAAGACCCTTAAACTGGGGAAGAAGATCGCGTCCAAGGGACCCTTTGCCGTCAAGATGGCCCTCATGGCCGTCAACTACGGGCTGGAAACGAATATGGAGAGCGGGCTTGCCCTGGAGGCGGCACTCACCAATCTGGCGCTCCAGAGCAAGGACAAGGAGGAAGGTATCGCCGCCTTTTTTGAGAAAAGAAAACCCGGGCTTGCCCTGGAGGCGGCACTCACCAATCTGGCGCTCCAGAGCAAGGACAAGGAGGAAGGTATCGCCGCCTTTTTTGAGAAAAGAAAACCTGAATACAAGGGCGAATAGCAATCCAAGTTTAGGAAAATGTCAAAACCTGGATATCAGTGAGGTGTAAATAGTGGCACACGTCGAAAAGGTATTTTGCGGTCGTATGGATCATGGCGGCTGTGGCCTTCTTGTGCACATCGAAGAAGGACGGGTTAAAAAAATTAAGGGAGACCCCGACTCCTTAACAAGGGGCTATGTGTGTCAAAAGGGGTTGGCCCATATAGAGCGCCTCTATCACAAGGATCGGCTCACGCACCCCTTAAAAAGGATCGGGCAAAAGGGTGAGGACCGCTGGGAAAAAATCTCCTGGGATGAGGCCCTGGATACTATCTCCGGAAAGCTGAAGGAGATAAAAGAAAAATGGGGCCCTGAAAAGGCACTGTTCATGCAGGGCACACCCAAGGGTCTGGAAAACCTTCTTCTCTATCGGTTTGCCAGGAGTTTTGGGACCCCCAATGTAGCAGCCACCGGGACCGTTTGTTATGCTCCCCGGCTGGGGCCCTCTCTGGTCACCACCGGGTTTTACCCACACCCGGACCTTGAACACCCTCCTGAATTGCTCCTGTTATGGGG
>JAFDIX010000665.1 GCA_019307805.1 Deltaproteobacteria bacterium
GCGCCTGCAAAGCGGGCCCCGCACCCTGCAGCCTCTGCCTGGTCTACGAGTTTCGCTGTAATGGGGATAAGACAGTCCGGGGTGATTTCCCGGCGAATGGCCATCTCCTCTCTCAGGAGGTGAACGGCACGGGCCCAGTCCCGGGACGCCAGTGCCGCACCCAGTCCCTTGACCCTTTCATTCGCGGCGATCCAACCGGCTCTCGTCCGGGCCTCAAGGAAATCCTTGATCCACCCCCGGTTGATTTGCGCCGACGCATGGTCTTTCCCGCTGAAGGCCACGAGGATCCGTTCGGATAGTGCTCTCTGCCCTTTTGCATCCATCAGGGGAATCCTTTGAAAGGGTCTGCGCCGGTTACTGAAATGCCACACCCATTGATTCACACCCCCATAGACCGCAGCCCCCTGGTCCTGGATCCCGCACCCGCCGCCACTCACCCCGTCTTCCAAATGAAAGCCGAGATGAAGAATCTCTCTGGGGGGGAACTTTCTTCCTCCCAGCCTTTCCCTCAGTTTGGAAAGGGCCTTGATCAGGGCCACGAGGGCCGTGCTGGATCCGCCGAGTGCGGATTTCGGGGGAACCTCCGATGCAATGTGTGCATGCAGTCCGTCAAAGCCAAAATGGGCAATGGCGGCAAAGAACAGACCAAGGGGCGGGTCAAACCGCAGGTGTGCTTTTTCATATTGCCGGCCCGAAGAGAATCCCTGGGATGAGACCCTGACCCAGCCCTCTTTGAAGGGGGAGAGCACCACCCGGGTCCGCAAATTCAGGGCCACGTTGATGGTCCCGGGGCGAACCCCTTCCATGGGAAGGGCCAGGGCCTTGATATCCCAGGTGCCGCCGGAGTCGATCCGGCAGGGTGCCGAGGCCTCGATGGTTTGTTTTTCCAGTATTTTTTTCAAGGGGGTAGGCAAAGGGATGTCCTGATTCTTCTAAAGGGGCGGAGACCACTTGCCGGTGTATCCATCATAGGACCAGCAATCAACAAGTGCCTTCCGTGCCGTGAATTGCGGTTGCTCCGCCCAAAGAAGCATCTGCTCATGGGCGTCATTGAGCCTCTTGAACTTTTCTTCGTCACCACCCACATCCGGATGGTAGATTTTTGCCAGCTTCTTGTAGGAAGACTTTATTTTGGGGACGTTTTCTTCCGGCCGAAGGGCATCCAACTGGACCTGGAGGAACTTCATGCAGTCCCGTTCATTGCTTGAGAGCCTGGGGCGGACCTTGGGATCAGGTTTGATGGCATCTGAGTCCAGGGCTTTGTCGTTGTTTTTCTGTAAAAGACACAGGGACGCATAGCTCCTGGAATTTCTGTTGCCGATGATATGGTACCAATCCATACCTGCATCGATAACAAGGTTTTTGAGATCCCCGGCCGGCGTCTTTCCATAGGTCCTCTTCCGGGAAAATCGGGAAATATCCCCGGACCAGACGGGAAGCACATCAAGGATGATATTGGAATCACTGAAGGAAAAGGCCGCATATCTGGCATTGAATACCCGCAGGAGGCCCTTTGACAGGGACAGGACCCAGTTCAAATGCTTTCTGCATTCTGTGGAGCAATAGCGCCTTCTGGCCTGCATATTCCGGGATCCGCAGGCCAGACACTTCCTCTGTTTTTTGGAGGAAGGCAGTGGGATAATTTGGTGTCTGTTCATTTTAGCAACCATAATAACACTCATACAGCCGCACCCGGGGGATCAAAGTGAAAGCGAAAAAAATGGTGGCTGAAGGTCCTGTGAGAATCAATGATAAAGGACATCAAGGACGTTCAGCCCTAGTCAATGACTATAGCCTGCATTGGCCGATTAATCAAGCGCGGGCTGGTAAAGAACCCAGGCCCGGAGGGAGGAGGACAGAAGGCAGAGGACGGAGGACAGAAGACAACCGACTTCGCCATAAAGGCTGATCCTTGCTAATAAGGAGTGCACTTTTAGCCTACAATATTTAATCCACGGAGGCGAATAGGCCCGCCAGAGGCGGATAAAGGTTTAATGCCCCGCTGCTTGCGGCGAGTCGTCATTCCGGCGAAGGCCGTGGTTCGACAGGCTCACCACCCTGAGCGAAGTCGAAGGGGAATCCAGAAATCTAAACTGGATGCCCCCGCATCGCGGTGCGGGGCAGGCTTCTCAGGTCCGGCATGACATCTGATACCCGCTACTTGCGGCGGAGTAGTTCATTACCCTTGTGCCAGGGGCACACACATCAACTTTAGCTCATTTTAGCTCACTTCACACTTTAGGCACTTCATGCCTGCAGCTTTTGCAGCCATAGCCCATTCTCTCTGACTTGTCCCCGGGGAGCAGGTTTTTACAACCAAATTCATCGCCTTCCTAGTGTGGCAATAGGAAATCTGTTGACCATTTCCCCATGATGGTTTATACTCGCAATCCAAAATCTAATAATCCTCATTATTCCCTTCAAGAATGCCATTTCAGGTCAAAGATATCAAGAATCGGTAGACTGTTGGTTGAGTAAGGAGTCAATCCCTGCCTATGAAGTGGAACGGGTTCATGCGTTTATTATTATTATTGTGTCTTCCCCTGCTGGCAAGTTGTGTCACATCCCCGGAGGGCACAGTAGCCCAAAAGGATAAACCTGGGGGCTACGATCAAGAGGTGAGGGAGCCCTCCAGGGCGGCATTACCGCCTTCAGCCCCGGTAGAACCAAGTGCCGGGGTCCCCAAGGAAAATGATCCGTGGTATAAGCCC
>JAFDIX010000666.1 GCA_019307805.1 Deltaproteobacteria bacterium
CATCTGCGAGAGGGGTGGAAAGGTTATCCTGCAGGCCATTGATGCCCCTCCCTCCGAATGGGATTCCCCCCTGGCCGCCTTTGAAGGGGCCTATGAGCATGAGCAGATGGTGACCGCCCGCATCAACGATCTCGTGGATGTGGCCATTGCGGAACGTGACCATGCGACAAACAATTTCCTCCAGTGGTTTGTGGCGGAGCAGGTCGAGGAGGAGGACAGCACCAATGCGGTAGTGCATCAGGTCAAATTGGTTGGGGAGGCTCACGGAGGTCTCTTTATGCTGGATCGAGAACTCGGCCAGCGGACATTCACGCCGCCCAGTGCAGACGCGGAAGAGTGATGAACGGGGGGAGCCACTGTCTCACAGACAGGGGGGCTCCCCGACAGAAGATTGCATGAAAGGAGGTTATTGAATGTCCAAGAGGAAATACAATGTGAAGGCCGAATGCCCCCAGTGCGCATGCGGGGATGTCAGTTTCCTGGGCCCCGAGAAACTGCGGGAAAAATTCATTGGAAATGAGGACGAGATCGAGATCCTCTGCCCCCATTGCGGAACCAAAATCAAAGGGAGGGTGGAGGAAGAAGAGGCCTAGAAACGTATTTTTACGGTAAAAAGATCTCGAGACTATGGAGGGAACATGGCTAAAGCGCTGGTAGTGTATTGTACTAGAACGGGTGAGACGAAGGATATTGCGGAACTCATTGCAGAGGGAATCCGGTTTCAGGGTGCTGAGGCAACAGTCGCCAATGTGACCGGGGTTAAAAAGGAAGAGGACCTTGATGGCTATGACGCCTATGTCTTTGGTTCGGCCACCTATCACGGTGAGATGATGCAGGGTATGAAGACCATGCTCTTCTTGGCGGAAAAATGCAATTTAGAAGGCAAGGTGGGCGGATCATTTGGAGCCTTTGGCTGGAGCGGTGAGGCCCCGGATCGTATATTCGATACCATGAAAAACATCTCCAGGATGGACATGGTAGGGGGGTCGCTGAGATTGAAGAGCGCCTCCCTCGGAGGGGGGACCCAGATGGCCCAGGATTATGGCAAGGATATCGGGAAGAAATTGACGGCATGATTCTCCTGTGAGCCGTGTCTGGGATTTCATGGGGAGGGCTAATGCCCTGAAGTATGGACGGGTACAGAGAAATATTCGTTTGAAACTGGATTTGATTTAGAAAAATAAACAGAAAGGAGGCCAATAATGACGACACCATTACATTGTCCGGGCTTTCAAGATTTTAAAAATCTGAAGGCCTTTACATGCAAGTGCCCCGAATGCGGGAAGGAAAAGGAGATCTTCTCGGACGAGTTCAATCGCGAACACACCTGTTCGGACTGCGGCCAGAAGATTGATTTTACCAAGTGTACCCTGGAGGCGGAAGCATAATATCGAGGACCATGAAGGCCTCGGTGAGATTGGGATCAACCGTAACCTTATTTCGAATATGAGATCACTATATATGCTGCAGAATTATTCGGGCAGCCATGTATCACTGTTTCTTGGGTAACGCATCAAAAAAAATCCACGAAGGAGTAAAGTATGGAAAAGGACGAGAAGAAGGGTGCTGACAAAAAAAAGGCCCTCAATATAAAAGACGCAACCATTTGCGATGCCACGATCCAGATGTTGAAAAAGGCTGAAAAGGATGGGGTCGAGACCGCCTTCCATCGCGCTGCCAACATGAAGGCATGCCCCATTGGGGCGGATTCGGCCTGTTGTAAACATTGTTCCATGGGACCCTGTCGCCTCAACGCAAGAGACCCCTATGCAAAGGTGGGGGTGTGCGGAGCGACCATTGATACCATTCAGTCGAGGAACTTTGCCCGTATGGTGGCCACTGGTGCCGCGGCCCATACGGATCATGGCATGAGCATGCTGGAACTGTTCCGGGAGGTGATCAACGGGAATATCAAGGACTACCAGATCAAGGATACCATCAAACTGGAAGAGGTCGCAAAGGAACTGGAGATCGAGGTAGACGGCCGGGAGGTCAAGGACATCGCCATGGATGTCTATAAGGAACTGGAGCGCACCTATACCCAGGTAGACGGGGAGATCCCCTTTGCCAAGAGGGTCCCTGAAAAGACCTTGGAGACCTGGCGAAAATACGGAGTGGTACCCCGGGGTGCCATGCGGGAGATCATGGAGCTTCTGCACAGGACCCACATGGGCGTGGATCAGCACTACGAGAATATCACCCATCAGTGCAGCCGAACGGCGCTCGCGGATGGCTGGGGTGGATCCATGGTGGCCACGGATATTTCCGATATCCTCTTTGGGACGCCTACGCCTGTGCGGACCGAAGTGAATATGGGCGTTCTCAAGGAAGAACAGGTGAATATCATCATTCACGGTCATGAGCCCAATCTCTTTGAGTCCATTCTGGATTCAGTCAATGATCCGACACTGATTCAGGCTGCCAAGGATGCCGGGGCGGAAGGGATCAATCTCGTGGGTATGTGCTGCTCCGGGCTGGAAATGCTTTCCCGCCACGGGATCCCCCATGCAGGGAACTTTATGTCCACAGAGGCGATTCTCGTGACCGGTGCGGTAGACGCCATGGGCGTGGATGTCCAGTGCATCAAACAGGGATTGGCAAAGGTTGCGGAATGCTATGATACGAAGCTCTTTACCACGAATCCCAGATGCCGCATCGAAGGGGTGGAGCACATCGAATTTCATGAACACACACCGCGGGAATGCACCGA
>JAFDIX010000667.1 GCA_019307805.1 Deltaproteobacteria bacterium
TTCGATATTCTGCGGTTCGCTGTTCAATCAAGTTCGACCATCGAAACGGTAATTTTGATCCAAATTGAGTCATTGACCTTCAGAGTCTCATGCGAGAGGTTTAAAAAAAATCCATCCTTCAACCTTGAACCGGGAACGTTGAACCCGAAACCTATATGGGGTTAGGAGTAGAAAAATGAAAATGCTACATATCTTGAAATCTGAACCGGATAACAATACCAATGTTTTGATGGGCATACTTTCAGAAGGGAATGAGGAAACGGTCTTTCCCCTTTATGAAGGAAACCCTGATTATGAAGCACTGATTGATCAGATCTTTGCCCATGATCAGGTCATCAGTTGGTGGTAAAACACTTTTATGTTTACACGAAGAGACGCACTCACTAAGATCCTTCAATATATGATCTCAGGTGGGATGTTGACCATTGCCTGGGGTTACCTGAAAGGACCTGGCCCCAAGGTACGAAAAGTCTCCTTTCCTGAAGTGCCGAAGCCCCATGAGGTGCTCTACCGGGACGGGGTATACCTCGTGGGGTTGGAAACGGGGCCGGCGGCCCTTGCAGCGAAATGTCCCCACCTGGGTTGCCAATTGGAATACCTGCCCGGCACAGACCAATTCCGTTGTCCATGCCATGGTTCTGCCTTTGACCTGGCCGGAGGGCGGATCAAGGGCCCTTCCAGGGGAGGTATGACTGCGCTGCCGGTGAGATCCAAGGGGAAGGATGGGGAGTGCTGCGTCGATTTGGTTCTAACCTGAAATATTTCTGGGCATCCAAGACAGGGGGACCGAAGGGTCCTCCATGGGCCATGCTTGCCTGGTGGTCCTTTCTGCTGGCCCTCTTCAGCGGGGCCATTCTGGCCTTCCACTACAGGCCCTGGGGCGATGTCTTCGCTTCCGTCTCTTACCTGACCGGGATGATCTCCTACGGCCATTACCTGCGTGCACTCCACTATCTCAGCGGGCAGTGTTTTCTCATCTTCACCCTGATCCATGTGCTGGAGTGTTTCTGGAAAGAGCGATACAGGACCATCCCATCCTGGGACTGGGTGAAACTGCTTTTGCTTCTCCCCATGGCCTTCCTGCTGCTTCTCACGGGGTTTATCCTCAAGGGGGATAAGGAGGGCATCTTTGCGGCCGGGGTGATGTTTCATCTGGCTCAGGAAGTCCCCCTGATAGGACCGGGACTGGCACTGATCGTTCTGAGACCGGGAGATGATTTCTTTCTTCTTCCCTATCTCCACCACATCGTCATACTGCCCTTCATCGTCATGATACTGCTGGTTCAACACCGAAAAAGATTTTTGCCAAGGGATGACATGGTCTGGCTGGTACTTGCCGCCCTGTCCCTGTTGGCCATCTTTTACCCCTTGCCGGCCGACATTCCCCCTCACCAGGCCGGAACCATACTGGCAGGCCCCTGGTTTTTCCAGGGAATACAGCTCCTGTTGCGCTATGTTCCTCCCTTCTGGGCGGGCATTGCCTGGCCCCTTCTTCCCCTGATTCTCACCGCCGCCCTTGCCTTTGTCCCGGTTTCACAGATTCGTCGGCTCAGAACTGCAACCGCAATTTCCTGGGCGGCACAGGGCGTGCTTATTGCGGTGGCCTGGGGCGTGATACCGAGGTTGGGCGGATGAACAGAAGCGTGGTCATGGGCCTCTTGGTTCTCGCCGGGGTGGTTATCCTGCTCATTGGAAGGGAGCATGCCAGACAAGGCCCGGCCACGGTGGATAACTGCACCCTCTGCCATCAGCCCCAAAATGATCCTTCCCCTTCCCACAGGGTGTCGGTTATGGGGTGCTCTGTCTGCCACCTGGGAAACCCCTATGAAAGGGATAAGGGGCGGGCCCACATGGGCCTTGTCTCCAACCCCGGGGACCTGCGCAGCGCCAGGATCTCCTGCGGAAGCTCGAAATGCCATTCCGGTATACCGGAAAGGGTCGAGAAGAGCATCATGGCGACCAATCGCGGCATACTCGAGGTCTTGCAGGCGCGGTGGCCCCATAACCGGACAGAAACGGTCTCCACTGTCCGGGAACTCATATCACGACCCCAGGGGCAGAGCCTCGCCCTGGACCACTATCGAAAAATGTGCGGGGGGTGTCATCTCTGGAAAACCCGTTCTCCATGGAAGGGAGAGATCGGGAGACGCGGGGGTGGGTGTACCAACTGCCATGTGGAGGAACTTACAGGCCCTCGGCAGGATTTGGAGAAGAAGGGCTTCCGGCATCCCGGGCTCACCACGCGCATCCCCAACAGCAATTGCCTCAAATGCCATAACCGTTCCGCGCGCATGGCCCTGTCCTATCAGGGACGATTTGAATCGGAGGGTTACGGGACCCCCTATGAAGGGGCAGACCTCAATTCCAGAAGGCTCACGGGCGGGAGGTTTTATCTTGAACTTCCGCCCGATGTGCACTTTCAAATGGCGGGTTTGGACTGCATCGACTGCCATACGGAACGTGGGGTCATGGGGGATGGGAATGCCTATAGCCGCATGAGAGAGCAGGTGGATATCACATGCAACACCTGCCATGATCCGGAGGTCAAGGCCTTCAGCGCGCAAAAGACATTGGCAGATCGGCTCCATCGAATCAACAAAAAACAGCCTTTCTCTGAAAACAAAAGGGGTGTTCTGTCACGCAAGGGAAGTCCCATGTATCAGCTCCGGGTATCGGGGGAGAGGCAGATCACACTCTATCGAAAAAGGGA
>JAFDIX010000668.1 GCA_019307805.1 Deltaproteobacteria bacterium
TTGTCCGGCCTGAGGATGTGGGGACGCTCCGCTATGGAAGCGACCTTGTCAATTTTACGATTGATAACAATCTAGAAGGCGGCCTCGGGAGCTGGTTTTATGATGATGACGGCGTCGAAATGAAAACCTTTCCTCTGATTAAAGCGGGTATATTGACAAGCTTGAGCAACACACGAGAGACGGTGCCACTCATTGGATGGGAACGCTCCAATGGCTGCTGTCGTTCGGATGGATTCAGCCACTTCCCCATCAACCGCATTCCCAACCTTTATTTGGGACCGGGGACTGATGACACCATAACGTCTGATGATCTGATCGCCGGTGTTGACAAAGGCATCTACATCGAGGGCATGGGGAGCTTTTCGATAGACCAGATGCGCAATAATTTCCAATTTGGAGGCGACATGTTTTGGATGATAGAGAGGGGCAAAAAGACAAAGCCTCTAAAAAAGGTCACTTACCAAGCTCAGACCCGAAAATTCTGGGGTAGCTGTGACGGCATTGCCGGCAAACCATACTGGAGGTCCCATGGCGTCATGAATTGCGGTAAAGGGGAACCCGTGCAAGCCATGCGCATGACCAATGGCGCCAGCTTTGCTCGCTTTAGGAATATCCAGGTGGGTGCAGCAAAATTATGAGAAACAAAGATGACATCGAGGCCATATTGCGGGAAGCGCTATATAACGTGAGTGCACCCCAGGCACAGGCTGAATACGTCTTCCGAAAGAGTTTGGCAACACGCATAGGGGAGAATGCAATCACCCAGAATATGGGGGGTGAAGAGGAGTATTTACGGATTTTTGTCGCCCATGATAAAAGACAGGGCAGCTCCATCACAAATAAACTCGAAGAAAAATCGATCGGCACGATGATCAAACGGGCTGAGGAAATTGCCGAAAATTCACCCCGCAATCCGGAATACATGCCCCCGATCAAACCACAGACCTATCCGGAGGTGCCACAACGCTACTACGAAGAGGTCGCTCAAATAAGGCCCGCCGATGTGGCCAAAGAAATCCACAAGGCCGTGGAAATCGCAAAGGTTGAAAACTACAGGGCCAGCGGTTTGTTTGAAGCGAGCTGCGCAATCAAGGCCATTACGAATTCGGAAGGGCTTTTTGCCTT
Source organism: Deltaproteobacteria bacterium (assembly GCA_019307805.1). Taxonomy (GTDB): domain Bacteria; phylum Desulfobacterota; class DSM-4660; order Desulfatiglandales; family HGW-15; genus JAFDIX01. The sequence continues at coordinate 1,126 of JAFDIX010000668.1, forward strand.
TGATATGCATTCCAGCGTTGATTATTCAACCACTATACACGGCCCTTTAGGCAGCGGCTTTTGCAGCAGGGACGGAGAGTCGCTGAAATATGTTAATACAGAAGCCGCGACGCGGGAGGCTTTGGAGACAGCCAAGGAAGCACAGAATCCGGAACCTGTTGATCCTGGGGAGTATACTGTCATATTTGAACCCCAGGCCGTATATGATTTTCTATCCTTTCTCTTCTGGAACATGTCTGATAGAGATGCGGATGAAGGCACCACCGTTTTTGCCGGAAAGGTCGGTCAAAAGCTCTTAAGCGACAAGGTCAACATTATGACAAGGATCGATGACCCGGAGTTGCCGGCGCCCCCTTTTGGACTGGATGGCCTCCCCGCCCGCCCGAGGGTTTGGGTCAAAAAGGGCGTTATTATGCGACTCAGACACGACCAATTTTGGGCCGGCAAGAAAGGCACCGATCCGGATCCACTCCTGTACCCGCTATTTATGGAAGGGCAAAATCAATCCATTTCAGACTTGATTGCTACATGTAAGAAGGGACTTCTTGTAAAGCGGCTATGGTACATTCGCTATGTGGATCGAAAAGAACTCCTCCTGACCGGCATGACGCGAGACGGCCTTTTCCTGATAAAGGATGGTAATGTCGTCGCACCGGTAAAAAACCTGCGTTTTAACGAGTCACCCGTTGTGTTTCTCCAAAATATTGTTGCGATGAGTCGACCACAGCGCGTCGGAGGATCAGTAAAAGTGCCCGGCATCATGAGTAAAAACTTCACATTTAGTTCAAAGACCGAATCAATATGAAACCCAAGACGTGTTACATAAATCAATCATAAGTCGACATTCCTGGTTCGAAATTCGATATTCGGTTCTTGCCCGCCGTCTGTTTGGCGGGTTAATTTCCCTGAGCCCTTATGGCTTCTTATATCAACCAACTCTTTTGGAGATGATCCTAACCTTTGAACTTTGAACCCTGAACCTGGAACCGATCAGTTTAGGTATTAGATATTTCGTCAAATATCATTGAGGTTAAGGCCTATATTGACCCGATAATTCAATTTTTAGGGTCAAAAATGAAGAGATAGGGTCTGAAAACGCCTATTTTTGGAATACTAATCTCGAATAATCAATAACCCCAACCAGGATATGATATTTAAATATTAAAAAAAAGAACTCCCCTCAGAGTTAGTCACGATAGTCAACAACGTCCGCTAAATCTTACGCCGAAGAATTACTAAAGTTATGCACGTTCTGCACGAACGTTCCCTAAGACAAATTATTAATAATACCAATTTTGGTGAAATTAATAATTTACTCACTCAAGGCCGGGAAATGGATTACATAGCCAGGCATTATCACATGGATCTTGCTCTGGCCTGGTCCTTACATTTGGAAGGGAAAACTGACCGGGAAAAATTTAAAGAGCTTGGCTGGGGACTTCGCACATGGGATCAATGGAATTTCAATGAATGTGATGAACGCTTCGGAGACGATTGGCCGGGGAGGATACCAGCCCAGTTAGTGGCTCACACATTGTTCTATTTCACAAATCCTGGGGATCTTATATTTGATCCGATGGCC
>JAFDIX010000117.1 GCA_019307805.1 Deltaproteobacteria bacterium
TGACGTATATGAAGAAAGGGGTGGACACCTTTCACCTGCATATCCCCCTCTTCCCGCTCCTGTGGATCATCGGGCTCGGATTCTTCCTGCTAGCCCTGGTCCTGGTGAAGGATTTTTTCCGGGCCAGTGCCAAGACCATAGGTGAGGGACGGGGAGGATGGGTGATCGTGAACATGGCCGTGGCGGTCCTGTTGACGGTATTGCCCATAGGCTTTGCCCTGCTCAATTTCGAACCCGACCTCCAGGTCGCCCAGATTGCGGGACTCGGGGCCCTCCTGGTCTTCCTTTTCTCCGGAATGCTGATCGGCGCCGTGCTCGGGGTTTTGGGCTGCCTGGGTATGGCAATCCTTTTCGGGTATAGTGCCGGCCTGGGTCTTTTAAGGACCGTGCCTATTTCCACGACCGCTTCCTATTCCCTCTGCGTGATTCCTTTTTTCATTTTGATGGGAGAGATATGCTTTCATGCAGGACTCAGCGAGAAGCTGTACAGGACCGCCTACCGGTGGGTGGGACAGTTCCGGGGCGGTCTGTCCATGGCAACGGTGCTTGCCTGCGGCGCCTTTTCTGCGGTGAGCGGTTCCTCCCTGGCCACGGCTGCCACAATGGGAACAGTGTCTCTGCCCGAAATGAGACGCTATAACTATGCGGACACCCTTGCCACGGGATCCATCGCAGCGGGCGGGACCATCGGGATATTGATCCCTCCCAGCGTGATCCTCATCATATACGGTATACTCGTGGAGGTCTCCATTGCGGAACTCTTTTTTGCCGGCATTATCCCCGGGCTTATTTCCCTTTTCTACTACGTGATCGCCATAATTGTGTGGACCCGCATCAATCCCGATATCGGCCCCCCGGGACCGCGATCGACCTTTGGCGAAAAGGTCCGGTCCCTGAAAGACACATGGGAGGTGCTGTGCCTCTTCCTGCTCATCATGGGAGGGATTTACGGAGGATTGTTTACGCCCACAGAGGCGGGGGCTATTGGTGCGTCCGGGGCCCTGTTGTTCGGGCTGATTCGACAGCGGATTTCAAAGAAAAACCTGTTTGAATCCCTGCTTGCCACGGGCCGCACCACGTCCATGGTCTTTCTGGTGGTGATCGGCACGGCCATCTACGGGTATTTCCTTACCTCTACCCAACTCCCCATGGAGCTGGCCAACACCGTGGTGGGGCTCGATCTGCCGCCCTTTTTCATCATCATGATCATCATCATGATTTGTTTTTCCCTGGGGTGTATCATGGGCACACTGCCCCTGGTCTTTATCACGGTGCCCATCTTTGCGCCCGTGGTGGAGACCCTTGGTTATGATCTCATCTGGTTTGGTGTCATCGTAGTGGTGGTCTCTGAAATCGGTCTTATTACGCCACCGGTGGGCATGAATGTGTTCATTATGAGCGGCGTGGCCAAGGATGTGCCTTTGGGAACTATTTTCAGGGGCATTTTCCCATTTTTGATTGCGGACTTTGCGCGCCTACTTACCCTGATCCTTTTTCCTTCACTGACACTGTTTTTGCCACAGCTTGTAAGATAGGATGGACGAAAAACTCAAAAAGGCCCTGGCCGACATTGTGGGCAAAGAAAATGTGACCGATGCCACCATTGATCTGGTCAGCTATTCTTCGGATTTTTCCGAGCATGAGCACCGCCCGGAGGGGGCGATCTGGCCAACGACCACCGAGCAGGTTTCCAGGATCATGCAACTTGCCCACAAAGAAAGGATCCCGGTGACACCCAGGGGCGCGGGGACCGGAGCCACGGGCATGGCCCTGCCCAAGGTCGGGGGCCTGGTGATGGATCTGGTGCGCATGAACAGGATCCTTGATATCCGCATCGAGGACCGCCTGGCCATTGTCCAGCCGGGGGTAGTCTACGCAGACCTGCAGCGTGCACTGGAGCCCCAGGGCTTCTTCTTTCCACCGGATCCCGCATCGGGCAAGGTTTCCACCCTTGGCGGCAACGTGGCCACCAATGCGGGCGGGCTGAAGGGGGCAAAGTACGGCACCACGCGGGATTATGTGCTTGGGTTGGAACTGGTGTTGCCTGACGGCCGGATCACGCGTACCGGCTCCCGATGCATGAAGTCTGCGTCCGGCTACGAACTCACCCGGCTCTTTGTGGGGTCCGAGGGGACCCTGGGGATCGCCACTGAAATCACCCTGAAGATCAATCCCAGGCCTTTGGCATCATCCACCGGCCTGGCCGCCTTTGGAAAACAGGGCGATGCAGGGGATGCGGTGAGCGAGATCATGCACTCGGGCATCATTCCCAGCGTGTGTGAATTCCTGGACCGCCATATTATTACTATCCTCATCGAGCGTGCCGGTCTGGACCTGCCCCGTTGCGATGCCATGATCCTGGTGGAGACGGACGGATACACCCAGGGCGAGGCCGACTTTCAGATGGAAAAAATCATTGCCGTTTTCAAGAATCACCATGCCCAGGAGATCAAAAAGGCCTCCACAGCGGATGAAGCGGAGGCCCTCTGGCAAGGGCGGAAATCCCTGGGGAGCGTTATCCTGGGACTGCCATTTGATTGTCTGGTGGAGGATATAACCGTTCCCATGTCCAAACTTACGGACCTGCTCGAAGGGATCGAAGAAATATCTGCAAAATATGGTATTGAGATCATGAACCTTGGACATGCCGGGGACGGGAATCTGCACCCCCATTTTCTTTACAACGAGGCGGACGAGGCCCAGGCGGCAAGGGTGCAAAAGGCGGTCGCCGATGTTTTCGCGCTGGCCTGTGACCTGGGCGGCACCCTGACCGGGGAGCATGGCATCGGCCTCAGCAAGGCCCCCTTCATGGGACTGGAACATGACCCGGTGGCCCTGGATCTCATGTGGTCTTTTAAAAGGCTTCTGGACCCCCACAACATTCTTAATCCCGGGAAGATGGGATTCCCCTAGGAGTCTAAATATTGATCACCTTGTCCGCCACCTGCATGGCCGTGACAATGTCCAGCATGTTGGTGGTTTCTCCCACCTGTTTTTTGTCCAGCAGGTTGAAATGATCCAGACAGGTCCCGCAGACAAGGATATGAAGGCCGTTTTTCTCCAAATCTTTGAGATCGGCCAAGGCCTGGGTGCCATCAATGGTCAGCTTGACCCCGCTGTTCACAAGGACGAGCCGCCACAACTCTTCCCCCATCTCCTTCAGGGTTTTCAGAAAGTTGACCATGAGCTTGGTGCCCAGTTCATCGTCGCCGCGCCCCATGCGATCCGTGGCCACCATGACCATGATCTTCTTTTGATCGGACTCCGGCCTTTCATTCAGGGGCCTTTCCATGATGGCGCAGGAATCCCGCGTTCCCAGGACGCGAAAGTCCGACCCTTCCAGTTCCGCAGAGACCTGGAAATTCCGGGATTCCATGAAGCGACTCACATTCTGCCTGGCCGCCTCGTTGTCCACCATCACTTGGACGGTGCCCGGATTTTCCTTCTCGATGAGTTCCTTTGTTTGAATGACGGGGGAAGGACAGGCCAGCCCCCTGCAGTCCAGTTCGTTTAGCATTTTATCTATTTCCTTTCTCATTCACGAAGACTTTTCCCTTGGGTTCGGACGCGACCTCGCCTATGATGGAAGCATCCGCGATGCCGTTCTCCCCTAAATCATGGACCAACGCCTCTGCGCTTTCCCTTTGCACACAGATGAGCAGGCCCCCGGAAGTCTGGGGGTCGAACAGGATGTCCTGGACAAGAGGGTTCACGGATGGGGCAATGTCTATCCTGGCCCCAAAGAATTCCCTGTTTTTGTAAGTGCCTGCAGGGACGAGGCCCATGCCGGCATATTCCTTTGCCTCGGGAAGGATGGGGATATCCCCTGCATGGATCCCTATGGCAAAACCGGAATCCGCGACCATTTCCGTGAGATGCCCCAACAGGCCGAAACCTGTGATATCTGTACAGGCATGCACAGGATAGGCGGACATGATCTGGGCGGCCTTGCCATTGAGGGTGGCCATGAGGCGGGTCACCCCCTCTGTCACCTTCGGGGAGGCGAGGCCTCCCTTGATGGCGGTATTGATGATCCCCGTGCCCAGCGGCTTTGTCAGGATCAGGCGGTCACCCACCCGGAGATTCCCTTTTGTCAGTATGCGATCGGGATGTCCGAAACCGGTGACCGATAGCCCGTACTTCAATTCCTTGTCCTCTACACTGTGCCCCCCCACCAGAACAACCTCCGCCTCCTTCATCTTATCCAGTCCTCCCTGGAGGATGCTTCGAAGGATAGTGATGTCCATCTCTTTGATGGGGAAGGCGACCAGATTCATGGCCGTCTTGGGCGTCCCACCCATGGCATATATGTCGCTGAGGGCATTGGCGGCCGCGATCTGACCGAACCAATAGGGGTCATCCACAATAGGAGTAAAAAAATCCACGGTCTGAATCATGGCAAGATCATTCGAAATTTTGTAGACTCCAGCATCATCGGCCCGGTCCAAACCCACAATCAGGTTGGCATTCGAGGGGAATTCCATGCCGCAAAGTGCCCTGTCCAGGTCCCCTGGAGGCAGCTTGGATGCTCAGCCGGATCCGGTTACCGTCCTGGTCAGGCGTATTTTATTTCTGTCCGTCATTTTTTATATTCCCTGGGAAGGTTTTGTATTTATCCATTCAAGGTTAAAGGGAAATATCCTATTTTACAAACTGGAATTTCCGATAGAACATGGCGATAGATTAGTGAAAACCGATAAAAAAATGTCGCCACCTGTGGCAGAATAGCGAAAATCCCCGCTTGATTCCATGGATCATTCCCATATACCATGTGCAGGCGTGGTTTTTTGGCAGGGTTCTTTCACAGGAAAGCACTTGAGGCGTTCTACCGATCACATTCAATAAGGAGGTTTGTCATGAGGAAAGTCGTCCAGTCCGAGGGTGCCCCAAAACCGGCTGCCCCTTACAGCCAGGGGATAGCGACCGAGAATTTTGTCTTCACTGCAGGCCAGGTGGCCTTTGACCCGGCAACGGGAAAGCTCATAGACGGCGGGATCAAGGAGCAGACCCGCCAGGTCATGGAGAATTTAAAGGCTGTGCTCGAGGCAGCAGGCACGGATTTTTCCCTTGTAGTGAAGGCCACCGTGTTTCTGTCGGATATCAATGATTTTTCCCAACTCAATGAGGTCTATGGCGAATACTTCCCCTCCGATCCGCCGGCACGGAGTGCCTTTCAGGTGGCGGCACTGCCCCTGGGCGCCAAGGTGGAAATCGAGATGATCGCCCTCACCGGATAAAAAAATGAACATTGTATTCCTGGCCATTGTCCTGGTCGCATTCATCTTTGCTGCATGGCATCAGCTTTTCTGGATTCCCGTGGTTGGAGACCCTTCTCCCATGGAGGCACTTTCCAAGGCCATGGTGGAATCGGCCGCTGGTTCCGTGGAACTGGCACTGGGCCTCGTGGGTGTGATGACCCTCTTTTTGGGGCTCATGAAGGTGGCTGAGGAAGGCGGATTGCTCACTATCCTGGCACGCCTTATCCGTCCCCTGATGGTGAGGCTGTTTCCCGAGGTGCCACCGGATCATCCTGCCATGGGCAGCATGATCCTGAATATGTCCGCCAATGCCATGGGCCTGGGAAATGCGGCCACACCCTTTGGGATCCGTGCCATGCAGGAGCTGGAGAAATTGAATGCCAGGCCCGGCACGGCAACCAATGCCATGGTCCTTTTTCTCGCTATCAATACCTCCAACGTGACACTTCTTCCTACAGGGGTGATTGCACTGCGGGCAGCAGCAGGCTCCATAGATCCTGCGGGGATTCTGCCCACGACTCTTTTTGCCACCGCGTGCTCAACAATAACAGCCGTCATCGCGGCCAAGCTCTATCAAAGATTCTCCACAATAAAGGGGAACAACGGAGGCGGAGAGACCCCGGGGGCACCCTTGGCCAAAGAGAAGGAGAGTGCCCCTGCCGAAGAGATCCGCGCCTATCCCCTTTGGGTCAGCCTGGTGGCATTCTTTGTGCTCATTTCCCTGATCCCCCTGACCATTGCTTTTGGCAGGGCCATTTCTCCCTGGATCATCCCGGGGCTCATGGTCGGGTTTCTGATATTTGGGGTTGTCAGGAAAGTTCGTGTCTACGAAGTTTTTGTGGAAGGGGCCAAGGAGGGCTTCCAGGTGGCCATCCGCATCATTCCCTACCTGGTGGCCATTCTGGTGGCTGTGGGGATGTTTCGTGCCAGTGGGGCCATGGATACCATTGTCGGGTGGCTGGGTTCTCTGACCGGTAAGGTAGGGCTGCCCGGGGAGGCGCTGCCCATGGCCCTTTTGAGGCCCCTGTCAGGTTCCGGGGCCTATGGGATTCTGGCATCCATTATCAATGACCCGGCAATCGGTCCTGACAGCTACACGGGATACCTTGTGTCCACCCTTCAAGGCTCTACGGAAACCACTTTTTACGTGCTGGCGGTATATTTCGGTGCCGTGCAGGTGAAACGGATCCGGCATGCACTTCCCGCTGCTCTGACCGCAGACCTTGCGGGGATTATCGCTGCCGTGATTGCCTGTTCCTATCTTTACGGTTAGTAGTTTTAAAACTCTTCTGTGGCGCTTTATAGTATTGAAGTGTAGGGCAGTAAAATCCCCCTCGGTCCCCCTTTAAAAAGGGGGATGACCAAGGGTGTTCCTCTGAGTTGGAGGAATAGAAAAATTTTAGGAGGCCATGGTGGGCTCAGGCAGGGCGCAGGAGACTGAAGACCCGAATCTTTTCCTTGACGTTTTTGAATTCCATGGGTCCCCGGTCATGGAGAGGAAGGTCATCTTTGATGAAGCCGGCGGTTTTGGGTCCGACCAGGATGTCTCCCTTGATTGCGGCCGCGCCTATGCGCGCCGCAATATTGGTCACCGGGCCTGTGGCCGTGAAGGTGTTCCGGTTCCCTGAGGCCCCGTGGAATTGCGTCATGCCCACGGAGGCAATCCCGCTATTGATTCCCATGTTGACATGGACAGGTTCGAAGCGGCCCTCCAGTTCCCGGTTGATTTCCATGGTCCTCTCGTGGATTTCAAGGGCGGCCTTGCTTGCATTCAGGGCGCTTTCCTTGGGAGGCCCCAGGAAAATCACCATCAGGCCATCCCCGGCGGTTTCATTGATATCCCCTCCGTGGGTGTAAATCACGTCCAGAAAACTCGAGAAGTATTTTTCGATAATAAAATTTACCTTCTCCTTGGTCAGGGATTCGCTGATCTTGGTATATCCCGCGATATCCAGGAAAAGGATGGTGATGTCCATGTCCCGCTTCTCAAGGGAAGGGTCAAAGGGATTCTTTTCCACGATCTGTTTGACCGTCTCCGGGACAAATGGGCGCAGGTGTTCCAGGATACTATCCATGGTCAATTTTTCCTGCCCCATTTTCCAGTGTTCGCGCGAATTGATGAGGGCGTTTGTCGCAAGATCCACAAGGTCTTTGAGCAGGACTGTGTCCTCTTCACTAAAACTGGTCCCATCCTTTGATATCACGTCCATGACGGCCAGAGGCTGCTCCCCGTCATAGATGGGAAAGGCAATTTCACAGATGGGCTTTTGGGTCTCCCCAGACCCAGGGTCTGCTTCGGGACCATAGGAGCATTTGTATGTCATGGGTTCGTCAAGGGCGCCTTTGATGGTCTTACGGCCACGTTTGCAGAGCTGGCAACTGATGCGGTCCTTGTGCATGGAACAGTGAAGGGGTCGGGTGTATTGGGAGGCATCCTGGTCAAACATGAGGAGGCACGCTTCTTTGGCATGGGGAAGGGTCTCCTTCACCTCATCCCTGATTATTTCCAGGATATCTCCAATCTCAAGGGAGGAGGTCATCTTGTGGGCAACCCGCGAGAGGTTTGTGAAACGCTTTTTATACATGGACCTCAGAGGGTATCTGCAGAAGCCCTTTCCTGTATCAGGTTTTGGGTGCGCTGAATTTCTTTTCTCGAAAATGGACCTTGGCCCGTTGACAACGGGGACAGGTGAGTTGTTCCGGGAGTTCTTCAAAGGCTGTGCCTGGTTGCCAATTCTTTTCCGGGTCTCCCTTTTCCGGCTCGTACTCATACCCGCAAGGACATCGGAAGAGATGGACTTTTTTCCATTGTTTTTCAGA
>JAFDIX010000669.1 GCA_019307805.1 Deltaproteobacteria bacterium
CCGCTGTCAGTTGTGCGTTGAAAAATCTGATAATTGCAAGATGCAGATCCAATCGGTTTTTCGAAAAAAATCCCCCTCAATCCCCCTTTAGAAAAGGGGGATGGCCAATGGGATTTAGGCTATCCTGCCCCCTCAATCCCCCCTTAGAAAAGGGGGGCCAGGGGGGATTTTAGATTGCAAACAATATTATGCTCCGCGCAGTAAATCATTGTCCAGGGCACATCGCAGAGAACCATGGCTACGGACAACGGTAGCGGACGCTAGAACCAGATTTATCGTGAAGGATAAGATGCTGGATATAAAATTACCAAGTCAGTTCAACGCTGCAGAGTACTTTGTGGATCGGCATCAGGAGGAGGGCCGTGGTGAGAAGGTCGCCATCCTTTCCGACCGGGGGACCTATACCTACGGACAGTTTCTGGAGCATACCAATCGCGCGGCCAACATGCTGGCGGGGCTGGGTGTTGGGATGGAAAACCGGGTGATGCTCCTTCTCAAGGACTCTCCGGAAATGCTCTTTTCTTTCTATGGCGCCATCAAACTGGGCGCGGTCCCCATTCCCACCAATATCCTGATGAGATCCCAGGATTTTCTTTATGTGCTCAATGACAGCCGGGCCAGGGTGCTCATTGTGGATTCCGCGTTTTTACCGGAAATAGAGAAGATCATTGACCGGACCATATTCTTAAAAGAGATTGTGGTGGTCGGTGATGGGGCTGAGAGGTATTTGGATTTCGGCCACCTCATGTCCCAGGCCGCCACCGCTTTTGAGGCGGCCAGGACCTCTCCCGATGATGTCGCCTTCTGGCTCTACAGCGGAAGGAACCCCGAGATGCTCATGGGGGCCGTACACCACCACAGCCATATGGTCTATTGCTCAGAGGCCTACGCAAAGGGGGTTTTGCAAATGACGGAAGAGGACCGGGTTTTCGGGTCCTTTCTCTTTTTTGCCTACGGCCTCGGGAATGGTGCCTATTTCCCCTTTGCAGTGGGTGCCTCCACGATCCTGACAAGCCATCGTCCCCTCCCGGAGCTGGTCTATGAGGACTTGGTCACATTCCGTCCAACACTCTTCTTTTCTGTGCCCACACTCCTTGGTGCGCTCGCAGACTACCGGAAGACCTGCCGAAGCGAGGGAAAGGTCCTTGACCCTGTGGACAGCCTGAGGGGCTGCATCTCGTCGGCCGAGATCCTCTCACCCGATGTCTATCATCGCTTCAGGGAAGAATTCGGGGTGGAGGTCCTGGAAGGCACCGGCTCCACAGAGATCTGCCATATTTTTCTTTCCAATACATTCGGGGCGGTCAAACCGGGCAGTACCGGCAGGGTGGTTCCCGGTTACGAAGCCCGCCTCCTGGACGATGACGGGCAGCCCGTGGATCCCGGACAACTGGGGAACCTTCTGGTGAAGGGAGGGTCCATCGCCTCTTCCTACTGGAATCAGCGGGAGGAAACAAAAAGGAATATGCAGGGGGAATGGTTTGTTACCGGTGACCGGTATATGAAGGACGATGAAGGGTATTTCTATTTTAGGGGGAGAAGCGATGATATGCTCAGGGTGGGGGGGAAGTGGTTGGCGCCCCAAGAGGTGGAGCATACCCTGAACCAACACCCCTCTGTGGCTGAAAGTGCCGTGGTGGGCCTTCAGGACGAGGAGGACCTGGTAAAACCCTACGCCTTTGTGGTCTTGAAGCCGGGAGATGTTCCTTCGGAGGACCTGAAGAAGGAGATCCAGGCCTTTGTCAAGGAAAAGATCGCACCCTACAAATATCCCCGCTGGATTGCCTTTATCGATGAGATACCCAGGACCACCGGAGGCAACGTGCAGCGCTTTGTCCTGCAGGAGAGGCTCAAGAAGGGGAGCTGAGATGCTCAATGTCAACAACATCGAAGTCATCTATGATGATGTGATTCTGGTCCTGAAGGGACTCTCCCTTGAAGTGAATGAAGGGCAGATTGTTGCCCTGCTCGGGGCAAACGGGGCCGGAAAGACGACCACCCTTAAGGCCATTTCCGGTATCCTCAAGGTGGAGGAAGGGGAGGTTACGGACGGGACCATTTCGTTCCTGGGAGAACGCATTGACGGAAGGGAACCGGAAGATATCGTCCGCCGTGGCATATTTCAGGTCATGGAGGGCCGCTGCGTCTTCGAGAGCCTGACGGTGCATGAAAACCTCATGGCCGCCACAAGGACGCGAAAGAGCCGCAAGGAAATCGCTGAACGCTATGATACGGTCCTGCACTACTTCCCCTATCTCAAACCGAGGCGAAATGTGCTGGCGGGGTATCTCTCCGGAGGGGAACAGCAAATGCTGGTCATTGGTCGGGCCCTCATGGCAAAGACCCGCCTCATGATGCTGGATGAACCCTCCCTGGGTCTCAGCCCCATTTTGGTGGGGGAAATTTTTGGCATTATTCAACGGCTTAACCAGGAGCAGAAAATGACCATGCTGCTGGTGGAACAAAACGCCCATCTGGCCCTGACCATTGCCGAACATGGCTATGTGATGGAGAATGGAAAGATCGTTCTGGACGACAGTGTAGAAAAACTTCGGGAGAATGAAGACATCAAGATGTTTTATCTGGGACTGACGGAGATGGGCACCAAGAGAAGCTATCGTGATACCAAATACTACAAACGGAGGAAACGTTGGCTAACTTAGCGCATACGTGCTACATTTTGAAATGTTTTTCAGTGCAACCAT
>JAFDIX010000118.1 GCA_019307805.1 Deltaproteobacteria bacterium
TACGGCCCTCTCAAATTCCCCTTCAGAGACCTTATTATCCAGATCTTTATGCAGGTCCATATCCGATGTCTCCAGCCCGAGACGGATCGTACGAAATCCTGAGAGGAAGAGCAGTCTGGCCATATCAGGGGAAATTTCCCTTACATGAAGCGCGTTGGGGGTATGAAACCTGAGGTTCAGGTCCAGTCCTATCAGGTTTTCCAGCAGTATAGACATATGGGCATGGGGTTCAAGCAGGAGGGCATCATCATAAAAGGCAAAGTCTTGAACACCATATTTCCTATGCCAGTGTAAAATTTCTTCCAAGACTTCGAGAGGATTTCGCCGGGAAAATTTGGTATTTAAGAATGGACTGGCGCAATAACGGCATCTGTATGGACAGCCGCTTGAGGTCAAGAGACATATGTAATCTATCTTATGGAGCATATCAAAGGCAGGGTAAGAAGGGCCGGGTTTGGGAATACCACATCCAAGTATGGCATTTAAGGCGGAACCCGGGCCATGGAGGCCCTCTTCACCCACTACAAAGTCCGCCCCTGAAACTTGGAGGGCATGTTGTCTGCAGAGCCGGGCGTATATTCCCCCTAGGATGACGGGTAGATCCGGGTGAATCTCTCTGGCAATGGTGATAACCTTTTTTACCCCAGGATACCAGTAAGTCATCAAAGAGGTGACGAGGATCGCGTCTGCTCCACTGATCTTTTTCAACTCTTTTCTAAATAGTTGTACAGGAATGCCGTATCGGCTATAGGATCTGGGGATATTTTTCAGAGGGGTAGGCTTGGGAACCTTTTCCCTCCGGAATTTTCCTGTGCCATAGGGGCGGCGCACAGGTTTGGTCATGGATGGGCTCTCTTTCATTTCCGGATGGTGCACATCCAGACAGTCAATCAGATGGATTTTGAACCCACAGTTTCTGAGATCCCCGGCAAGGGATAGAAGCCCAAGGGGTTTGGACCAGAGGTCGTAGGCCGCAAAGTCATAGATCCAGGGATTGATGAGGATCAGTTTAGGTTCCATAAGCCGGATGAGATAGTGTTATGTCTCTGAAATACATATTACCATACATCTCAGTTTTGGGGAAACTTTACTTGACATTAAAACGATCGTTTGATACAAACGTTTGTTAAGAAGAGGGGGTCCGGACAATGAATCAAAAAGAAAAAAATGATTTTCCTAAGGAACGCATCCTCAATGAGGCCGAAATCCTATTCGCCCAAAGGGGCTATCACGCCGTCAGCATCAGGGAAATCACCAATGCCGCCCAATGCAACCTTGCAGCGGTGAATTACCATTTCGGCAATAAAGAGAATCTCTACCTTGAGGTGTTCCGCGCCAGGTGGATGCCTCGGGCGCGGCGCGTGATAGATTGTTTTGATAAGACATTGGCATCCCAGGACTCTCTCTCTCCGAGAGCAGTTATCCAGGCCCTGACAAAGGCCTTTCTGGAAGGCCCTCTTTCGGATGAGGAACGTCAGCGCCACCATCTACTTATGGCCAGAGAGCTGGCCCAGCCCACCAAGGCCCTTGAGCTGGTGGCCGAGCAGATTATGGGCCCGTTCTTCCAAAAATTGGCCGATAAGTTGCGTGTGTTCATGCCCGAGAACCTGGGGGAAGAGTGCCTGAAGCTCAACATCTTGAGTGTATTCGCTGTTGTGCTCTATTTCAATTTCGCCAGGGTGGCCGTCACCCGCATCACCGGACGCGAATACGACCCGGATTTTAAGGCCCGGTTAATGGAACAAATCATCCAATTTTCGCTTAAAGGGTTGGGCGGGAGCGAAAAGGGGGACCTCCGGTGAAGCGTCTCTCTCTTTATATCTCTTTTGCCGTTTCCCTTGTGGCAAGCGGATGTGTGATGACAGGCCCGGATTACCAGCGCCCGGACATTGGAATACAGGTGCCGGAGTCCTTTCAGCATGCCCCGGCCGGTACGGTAACATCCCTGCCCGAAGAGCAGTGGTGGCAGGTTTTCGGCGACCTGGAATTAGATCAAATGGTTGAGGAAGCATTAAGAAACAATTTGGATATCAAACAGGCCGTAGCCAGGATTTTGGAAGTTCGTTCCCAGTTTGTCCATACCAGGGCCGACCGGTTCCCCAGCTTGAACTTTCAGGGTCAGGGTCAGCGTCAACGCCAGACAGTGACTATTGCCATACCGGGTTTTCTGGAGCAGAGCCGGCGCCAAACAACCGACACACACAACCTGTCACTGCCCGCTTCATTTGAACTCGACCTGTGGGGTCGTCTGGCGCGGGCGGAAGAGGCGGCCCTGGCAGAACTCCTGCAGGCGGAGGAGAACCGTCGAACCGTTGCCCAAACCATAGTGGCCGAGACGATCAGCCTCTATTTACAGATGGAGTCTCTGGAGCGACGGATACAAATTACGGAGCAGAGTATTGACAAATTTCGCCGCAGCCTGGCCCTGGTCGAAAGTCGTTACGAGCGCGGTTTGACCTCCACCCTGGATTTGAGGCAGTCCCGTCGAATCCTGGCCCAGGCCGAAGCCCTTCTCCCCTCCATGCGTCAAGAACTGGGTCTTACCCAGCAGAGATTGGCCGTGATACTGGGGCGCTACCCCAAGACGAGACCACCACGGCCCCAGCAGACAGACTATTTTAAACGGTTGCCCCCGGTCCCACCCGGGCTGCCCTCTGAACTCTTGTTACGCCGTCCGGACATCAGGTCAGCCGAGGCCAAATTGAGGGCATCAAACGCCCTGGTGGGAGTGGCCAGGGCCAGCCGCTTTCCCCGTATTACCTTGACCGGCAGCTTTGGCTACTCCAGCGAGGTACTGGGTCAGCTCATCCGGCCCCAAAGCGAGCTGTGGAACATGGCCCTGGGCATTGTGCAACCGTTGTTTGACGCCGGTAAGTTAAAGGCCGGTCAACATGCCGCAGAGGCAAGATATCAGCAGGTCGTGGCTGAATACGCAAAGGCAGTTCTGAGGGCATTTTCCGAGGTAGAGGGTGCTCTCTTGACCCGCAAGGAACAGTTGATACGCCGGGACCGGGTGCTGAATTTTCTGAAGGAAGCCCGGGCCACCCAGGAAGTTGCCGAGAGCCGTTATAAACGTGGCCTGGTGGATTACCTGACCGTACTGGAGGCCCAGCAAACCCGCTTTCAGGCCGAACAAAATTTAATTCTTGTTGACCTGGCCATTATGGGCAACCATGTCACCCTGCATCGCGTCCTGGGGGGCGGCTGGGCCGAACCGGCCCCTGTTGAACATAGGAAAAAGAGTTAAAGGTTTACTGCCATGAACAAGAGAGAGAAACGATTATTACATTTTGCTCTCACAATAATCATAGTAGTTTTGGGCGCCGTGGGTTTGAGTGCATTGACGGCAAGCAAGCCCCCGCTTAAAAAGCGTAAAATAACCGTTTCGATACCTGTGGTCCGGGCCATAAGGGTCAAGACCGGTCCTCAATCGGTCCTTATCCGGGGAGAGGGGACGGTAAGACCACTACAGGAAATCACCCTAATTCCTCAAGTTGGCGGCAAGGTAGTCTATGTGTCCCCAGCCCTTGTGAATGGAGGCGAATTCAGGAAAGGGCATACTCTACTGGGCGTCGATCCTGTGGATTACAAACTGGCCCTTAACTTTGCCAGGGCCAAGGTGAAAGACTCTGAGAGTAGGTTAAAGATAACCGAAGAGGAGGCAGCCGCGGCCCAGGAAGAATGGCATCTGCACCGTGCGGGCGGCTCAAAGACAACCGGAAAGCCGCCCCCGTTAGTGGCCAAGGAGCCACAATTAGCGGCAGCCCAGGCCAAGCTGGAGGCCGACCGGGCGGAACTCAGGAAGGTCCTCCTGGACTTGGAACGGACCGAACTTAAGGCCCCATTCGACGGTCGGGTAAGTCAGGAAAATGTGGATATCGGCCAGTATGTCTCACCCGGGCAGGCCCTGGCCACCCTCTATTCCACTGATGCGGCCGAGATTGTTCTTCCCCTGGAAGACGAGGATCTCTACTGGTTTTACGTGCCCGGTTTCACCCCTGGCAAAGGCCGGGGTTCCCCCGCAGTGGTCCGGGCCCGCATCGCCGGCCGGGAGATGATCTGGTCAGGAGAGGTGGTCCGTGCCGAAGGGAAACTGGATGAGCACACCCGGATGGTCAATGTAGTCATAAGGGTGAAAAAACCTTATGCCAAAAAGCCGCCTTTAGCCATGGGACTCTTTGTCTCCGTGGATATTAAGGGCCGCACCCTGCCTACTGCCGCCATCATCCCCAGGTCAGCCTTGCACCAGGGCAACGTGGTCTGGTTGGTGGAAAAGGGCGGTCGGCTCCATTTCCGAAAAGTGGAAGTGGCCCGTATTCAGGGAGAGAATGTGTTGGTCAGGACCGGCCTCAAAGATGGGGATGTGGTGGCCATCTCCTCTCTCAAGGCAGTCAGCGATGGTATGGACGTTCGTAATGTGCTGGTGAAGGAGGTGAACCGGTAATGAGAAAAATCGTCGCCTGGTTCGCCGAAAATCATGTGGCCGCCAATCTGCTGATGATTTTTCTCTTGCTGGCCGGTGCGATCACAGCTCTGACCATGAAAGTGGAAGTTTTTCCGGAAGCCTCCCTGGACCGAATATCTGTTACCACGGAATATCCTGGCGCCTCACCGGCAGAGGTGGAGGAGGCAATTATCCGAAGGATTGAGGAAAGGGTGGCCGGTCTGGCCGGCATCAAGAGACTCGATTCCGTGGCCAGAGAAGGGTTCGGCGCGGTGAACATAGAGGTCATGAAGGGCTGGGATTTGAAGATACTCCTGGATGAAGTGAAGTCCGAGGTGGACCGCATCACCACCTTTCCCAATGAGGCCGAGAAGACCGTGGTTCGTGAGGTGACCCGGCGGTCTCAGGTGATCAATATCGCCGTCTATGGCGATGCCCCGGAGTCTACCATCAAACACCTGGCCGAGAAAATCAAAGACGACATCACCAACCTCCCCGGTATTACCCTTGCCGAGCTCTTTGGCATACGAAAGGATGAGATCCACATCGAAATCTCTGAAGAGACCCTGCGCCGTTACGGGCTCACCCTGGGCCGGGTGGCCGAGGCCGTGAGAAGGGCCAGTCTGGACCTCCCTGCGGGCAGCGTCAAGACATCAGGCGGAGAAATTCTGGTCCGGACCAAGGGTCGGCGTTATTATGCCGCAGACTACCGGGATGTGGCTGTGATGACCCGGTCCGACGGCAGCAAGCTCACTCTGGCACAGATCGCCATTTTGAGCGATGGATTCGAGGATGTGGATCTCACAGCTCGATTCCAGGGCAAGCCGACGGGCGTTATCCAGGTATTCCGTGTGGCGGACCAAAACGCCCTGACAGTGGCCAGTACGGTCAAGCGCTACGTGGATGAAATCAGGCCCAGCCTCCCGGCAGGAGTGAAGATTTCCCTTTATCAGGATATGTCCAAAATATTACGAGGCCGCATCCTGCTTTTGCTGAAAAACATGGCCCTGGGCCTTGTCATGGTGAGTATCCTCCTGGGGCTTTTTCTGGACCTGCGGTTGGCCTTCTGGGTCACTTTGGGGATACCGATTTCCTTTATGGCAGGACTTTGGGCACTGCCAAAATTTGACATCTCCATCAACATGGTCTCCCTGTTCGCCTTTATTATGGTACTGGGTATTGTGGTGGATGACGCCATAATCGTTGGCGAGAACATTTTTCGCAAGCATGAGGAGGGATTTAAGCCTTTCAAGGCTTCCGTGGAAGGCGCATTGGAGGTGGGCCGGCCAGTAATTTTTGCCGTTCTGACCACGATAGTGGCCTTCTGGCCCCTCATTTTGGGGACCGGCACCATGGGTAAGATCATGCGCAACCTGCCCATAGTTGTTATCCTGGTGTTGTTAGGATCTCTGGTAGAGTCCTTGCTGATTCTGCCGGCCCATCTGGCAGGAGGCAGGCGCGGAGCGGCCGGTCATAGGGGGAGGGCACCCAAAAGGGCAAAACGAATGGTCCGTTGGCTGAAGTGGGTTATTCAGGGTCCCTATAGCAGGCTGCTGGATTTTTGTCTCAGGTGGCGTTATGCCACTGTGGGGCTGGGTATCGCGTTACTCCTTTTGACTCTGGGAGTATGGAGAGGCGGATGGATCAAGTTCACCTTTTTTCCAAAAGTGGAAGGTGATGTAATGGTCTGTTCCCTGACCATGCCCGCAGGCACACCTGTCGAGCGCACAGTGGAGTTGGTCTCCCATCTGGAACGGTCTGCGCAGGAAGCATTGGCCGAAATGAACGGGCGGCGTCCCAGGGATGCACCGCCTCTTTTCGAACACAGTATCGCCCTTATCGGGGTTCAATTGAGCGGTCACGGTCCTACGGCCGGTGGTTCGGATGTGGGCGGGCATCTGGCCCAGATCTTTATCCAGCTTCTGGAGGGCGAAAAACGGGATGTGAGCGCCACCAAGCTGACCATGTTATGGCGTGAAAAGGCGGGCCCTATCCGGGATGCCGAATCAATTACCTTCCAGAGCGAACTGTTCAGGGTCGGTAATCCCGTTGAGATTCACCTCTCTCTTGACGATCACGACAGACTCCTGGCCGCAACGGAAGAACTCAAGGGGGAGCTGAAAGGTTATCCAGGGGTATTTGATGTGGGGGATAGCTTCCTGCCAGGCAAAATGGAAATGCAACTCAAACTGAGACAGGAGGCGAGCAGTTTGGGTCTGACCCTAAACGACCTGGCCCAACAGGTGCGGCATGCCTTTTACGGGGCCGAGGCCCTGCGTCTGCAGCGTGACCAGGATGAGGTCAAGGTCCTGGTTCGTTATCCCGGGGCTGAACGCAGGTCATTGGGCGATGTGGAAAATATGCGCATCCATACGCCGGACGGCTTCCAGGTCCCTTTCAGTAAAGTGGCAGAAGTGAAGATGGAGCAGGGGTATGCCTCCATCCAGAGGGCCCAGCGTCTCAGAGTGATCAAGATCACAGCGGACGTGGATGAAACGGAGACCAATGCCAATGAGGTGCGTAAGGATTTAGAGGAACAATTTTTGCCACAACTGAAACTCCGCTTCCCCGATCTGAGATACACAGTGGAGGGAGAAGGCAAAGAACAGAAAGAGTCCTTTGCCGATATAATCAAGGGGTTTTCCATTGCCATCTTCTGTATCTACGCCCTCTTGGCCATCCCCTTCAAGTCATTTTTACAGCCTTTTATCGTGATTGCGGCCATACCTTTCGGTATTGTAGGCGCCTTGCTGGGGCACATGATTATGGGGCACAACCTCAGCATTTTGAGCCTGTTCGGGATCGTCGGCCTGTCTGGCGTGGTGGTCAACGACTCGTTGGTATTGATTTATGCGGCCAACCGGATCCGTGGTCAGGGGGCGGTCGCCCGTGAAGCGATTACCCAGGCCGGGGCCCTTCGGTTTAGGGCTATCATCCTCACTTCCCTGACCACCTTTGCCGGCCTCACCCCCATGATCCTGGAACGGAGTCTCCAGGCACAATTCCTAATCCCTATGGCCGTTAGCCTCGGCTTCGGGGTGCTCTTCGCAACCGGCATCACCCTGCTTCTGATTCCCTGCGGCTACATGATCCTGGAGGATGTACAGAATCTGCTTGGCGGCCTTAAAAACAAATTTTTCCCTTATGTCATTGCCTGAAGGTATATAGCGAAGCGATGCTGGATGCTGGATACTGGTCGAAGATCCCCGCCGAAAGCGGGAGATAAATAAGTTGATAGATGAGGCTACATTCCTCTCCCGCGGGGCATAATAATATCGAGTTTCGTAACTGTTTAGCGCTTTGAAAGAAATCATTATTGGATTAAAGGGCCGTGTAGGTCTCTTTCAAAAGAGCCGCATCAAAAATTCTCACCTGCTTGTGGAACGCCCCCTGAC
>JAFDIX010000670.1 GCA_019307805.1 Deltaproteobacteria bacterium
GAAAAATGCGTGGGGACTGGAAGCGCCTTCCATGAAATAGGTGTCTATCACCCCGATCCCGATCAGGCCGAATCCGCCCCTGGCCCTTGCGGCAAAAAGGTTTATTGCTTCATCACTGATTCCCTCATCCAGGTTGCCCTGGTTGCTGTGCATAGGGGGCATCACAATCCTGTTTCTGATATGAAGCCCCTTGATGGTGATTGGTTCAAAGAGCTTTTTGAAAATCATGATCTTCCTCCTACCATTTTCTTTGCAACCTCATCTTCCAATGTGCGTTTGTTCACTTTGTTCCCTGCCGGAGTCAGGGGGAGAATGCCAAAGGCCTCCAGCCTTTCCGGTAACTTGAATTTGGCAATACCCTTTTCAAGGAGAAAAGCGATCATCTCCTCAAAGCCCAGTATATTTTCTGTTTTGTTTACCACGCAGGCACAGACCTTTTCCCCCATCTCCAGGTCCGGCATTTTCACCACAGCCACATCCAGGACTTTGGGGTGCTGGACCAGCAGATCTTCCAGTTCCTTGGGATAGATATTCTGACCGCCCCGGATGATGACATCCTTCTTGCGTCCCACCAGTTGCAGCCTTCCTCCCTCGTCGAACCTGCCCAGGTCCCCAAGGTTAAACATTCCGGTCTTCCATGCCTCTCTGGTTGCCTCGGGATCCTGATAATAACCTTCGGTGCAGTGTGGACCCCGCACCGTCACCAGGCCGATTTCTCCATGAGGCACCTCATTCCCTTCATCGTCGACCAGCTTGACCTCATTGCCTGGAAGAGGGCTGCCCACGGTTGTAAACCGGGCCTCTCTCGGGTCATCGATAGAAGCCAGGCTCACCCCGCCGCTGTCCATGGAACCGTACCCGGAGAGGATGGCACATCCCAATTTTTCCTCCGCTTCCCTGGCCACCTCGTAGGGAAGCGGCGCTGCCGTGCTCAACAGCAGGCGCAGGGAACCCAAGTCATGTTTGTTGAGATCAGGGTAATGGATCAACCGTATAATCATGGGGGGAACAATTCCACCTGCGGTAATCTTTTCTTGCTCGATCAATATGCAGGCCTCTTCAGGATCGAATTTTTCCATCATCACGGTCCTGGCCGGGATTTGGGGCGGACAGCGATAGGTGAGATATTCTGTAGATGCCCCGGTTGAAGGACTGAAAGCACAAAAGACATCCTCTCTGGTAAGCCTAAGCCGTTCAATTCCCACCCGGGCATGGGCCAACCTTGCGCAGTCCGGCCATTGTACGCATTTGGGAATACCCGTGCTTCCGCTCGTGGTCATGATCTCTTCAAACCCGAAGGGGGCAAATTTGAAAGCGTCCAGAAAGTCCTTAGGGTGCTTTTCTTCAAGGGGCTCTTCCTTCATCGCCTGGAAGGAAATGGAACCCTCGGGGATTTCCTCTCCTGTTACAAAAATGTGTTCAAGGTTGGGGCTCCGGGGGCGAAGCTCTGCAAACATGCCATAATAATCAAAGCCCCTAAAATCATAAGGGATGAACACCCCTTTTGCCTCGACCTTGTTCAACACGAACTGCAATTCCGCTTGGCGAAAGGTGGGGGCAACAACCGCCAAAAAGATCCCCGCCTTCTCACAGGCCAGACGAATGAGCACCAGGTCCACGCTGTTAAACATCTGCACCAGCATGACGTCGCCCTTGTTGACGCCACGCTCCAGCAGACCCATGGCAATCCTGTCAATCTGTTGTTTTGCCTGGGACCAGGTCAGACGGGTCTTTGAATCGACAATGGCTGTCTCCTCCGAAAATTTTTCAGCATTATGGTCCCAGAAATCCGCTGTCAGATCTCTTGTCCAGAAGCCCTTTTCAATATACTCCTGAATTCTTTTTTCCCGATCACCATTCATGTCTTTTCTTCGATTAGGGAAATATCTCTCGCAGAGATCTCAGAGAACGCTGAGAAAAACACTGAAACCCTGCGAGCCCTGTGCTCTCTGTGAGAAAAAATCCAGCATCCAGAAACCAATATCCAGCATCATTGGCCAGCTATCTCAAATAGCCAATCTTTCTAAAACTTGTCATAAAACCATTTTGTATGTGTACATAAACCCCTACCATCCATCCAGCCCATAGGCAGACCAGTTCTTGAGAGTCCGCTTGAGATCATCAGGATCAGGCTTTACCGGGATCCCGGTGGGTCGGCGGTTTTCCAGTGCCGTCTTCTTGGTGGCATCAATGCCCATCTTTCCGATGTAGGCAAACTCCGTGAAACCCGTGTCATCCGATTCACTCCGGTTGGAAGCCGCCGGATTCAGGGGATAGACCCCCACCTCCGGGATGATGATCACGTCCTTTGCCGGATCCATACGCGTGGCAATGGCCCAGTCCACCATCTCCTGATCATAAATGTCAATATCCGTGTCCACCACCACCACATAGTTGGCCGCGGCAAACCCTTGCCCGGAGCCCAGATAGGCCAGAATCGCCTGCTTTCCCCAACCGGGAAAACGTTTTTCGATCTGCACCACCGCCTTATAGCCCCTGGAACTTATGGGAGCATAGTAATCCCTAAATCCGACGACCGCGGTTTTGAGGAAGTTGTAGTTGTTGGCCTGCAGCATGGGAATTTTCCAGAGATCGCCGTCACTGCGTTCATGGCCGAGGGTGCACATCTGGTACATCCAGTCCTTGCGATGGGTGATGGCCGTCACAGTGAAGACCGGGCACATCATGCTCTCCTCA
>JAFDIX010000671.1 GCA_019307805.1 Deltaproteobacteria bacterium
CTGGAACGAGGAAGAGATCAAGGCAGCCAATGCGCTCAGGGATGCCCAGTATGAGAGGGATGAAGTCGATCTGGATCAAGAATTCTGATCATCACCACCCTTAGGATGAAACCCTAAAAGCCCCGGAGGATCAGCCTCCGGGGCTTTTTCTTTTTTGTTGCCGCAAACCTGGCCTCGGGACCATGCCGGAGATCAAAGGCTATGCCGGAGAAGGACACCATGGGGGGTTGGAATATTGGAATTTTGGAATAATGGGTTGACCAGAATGATATCATTTACAAATTTGGTACCCATATTGGGGCAGCATATGTTCCGTTTTTTTGAACCCAATATTCCTCTATTCCATCATTCCATTATTCCAATGGGCAGTTCCGGGGCGATCTTCACCCCTCCGGGCTAATCCCGGGCAGGGCCCGTTGGAAACGGAACGTTACTTTTCGGGTTTGAGCAGGTCCTGGAGGTTGGCAAAGGGTTTGTGTTTTGCCCCTTCATCTTTTTTATCCTCTACAACAGCACCCTGGCCCTCTATCTGGTCCAGATCCCGCCTGTGTTCGTTCTCATGGCAATAGATACAGAGGTTCTCCCAGTTGCTCCCGTCCCGGGGGTTATTGTCGTGGTTGTGGTCCCTGTGATGGACAGTAAGGAGATGGGCGTTTTTCTGGCCAAATTCCCGGCCACACCTTGCGCAGACCCAGGGATGGATTTTCAGGGATTGCTCCCGGTAATCACTCTCCCGTTCTTTCCATGATTTGCGCGCCTTCGCCACAATACGATCCATTTTTTCCTTGTCTAACTTGCCGCCCTTGGGTCTTCTTGGCACAAACCGTTTGTGTTCCATGACACCATCCTTTAAAAAACTGCGTTCCCCCTTTATGTAACGAAGATATCGAAATAGGTCAACTCTCAATTCAGACAATTAAATGTTCAGAATAGAGAACTTAATATCACGCACGAATTCCCTGGCTTTTTCAACTATATCTTTGTTTAACATATCACAAAAAGACAATATATCATGAATAAACAGCATGTTCTAAGATTCATAGCGGATTCTTTTGAAATTAGCACTTGACAGGACTGTTGTCGGGACATAAAATATAGTATCGGTGAGTTCATATAAATGAACGATCAATGATTTCCAGAAAGGCACTATATGGAACCAAAAATCCTCGTTACAGATCCTGCAAAGTGCAACGGATGTAAGGAGTGCCAAATAGCCTGCTCCAGGAAACATACGGGGCTGGACACCGGCGAGTTTTCCCGCATTCATGTCCTGGAAGCAGGGACGGGTGATTTTTTTCTGCCAATAACCTGCCAGCACTGTGAAAACCCCTCCTGCATGGCAGTATGTCCTGAAAAAGCCATTTACAAGGATGAAGGACTCAATAGGGTCATGATCAACCAGGATCTCTGCATTGGATGTCAGTTGTGTGTCTCTGCATGCCCGACCGGCGCCATGGCCTTTCACGAAGGTCGGGCCAAGGCCTTCAAGTGCGATCTCTGTGGCGGTGACCCGGAATGCGTGCGCGCTTGCGAGCCCAAGGCTGTAGATTATGTGAATGCACACCAGCTCCAGTACCCCCGTCTTCGCGAAGCCGCTGGCAGGCTCTGCGGAATGGGACAAAAGAGGGCTGCCTGACCCTGGCTTTGACGGATATTCCCCGGAAATAGAACCATGCCTTTTTTTCGAATAAATAACAATTGTAATGGGTGTCTTGCCTGTGTTCAGAATTGCCCGGCAAGCGCCCTGGACTACCTTGATCAGGGTGAAAAGAGACAGCTTTTTCACAGCATGACCCGCTGTGCGCGATGCGGCCAGTGCTGGAGAATCTGTCCCCAGGAGGCGATTGAATTTCAGCATCTTCTTGAAGGTGATTGGGACGAGATCGCATCCATGGATCTGGTTCGCTGCGCAGTATGCGGAGAACCGCTCTATACCATGGATTTCAGTGACACGCTCGCAGGAAAACTTGACCATAAGGTCGAAACCCTGTGTCCCACCCACAGACAATCTCTCTCCATGACCGCATGGAAGAACCTGATCCCTCAAAAGACCGATTCTGAAGGGATGGATAAATGATTACGGGAAAACTCAAACCCATGGAGGAGATTGCGGCCTCCATTTCAGAATTTAAGAAGGTCCTGATCCTCGGGTGCGGGAGTTGTGTGACGGTCTGCCTTTCAGGGGGAGACAGGGCAGCCAGAGATCTTGCCCGTGAGATCGTTCATCCCAAATTCTTTAAAAGCAAACCACCCATATTTGAGACCAATAATATCCTGAGGCAGTGTGAAAAGGATCTCGTAAAGACCTACCTGGAAATTCCCCCTCAAACAGATGCCATTTTATCATTGGCATGCGGTGCAGGCGTCCAGATCCTGGCCGAGACGTTCCAGGATATGCCCATCATTCCGGGTTTGAATACGACATTCCTCGGGGCACTTGACGAACCGGGCATCTGGAGAGAAAAGTGCTATGGGTGTGGGGACTGTGTCCTGGCCCATACCGGGGGCATCTGTCCGGTGGCACGCTGTGCCAAGCGCGTCCTGAACGGCCCCTGCGGAGGTTCATCCAACGGCAAATGCGAAATCAGCAAAGATGTTGATTGTGCCTGGCAATTGATTGTGACCCGGCTCAAGGCATTGGGCCGGTTGGATGATTATGAAAAGATCGCTTCCCTGAAGGACTGGTCTGCGGATCG
>JAFDIX010000672.1 GCA_019307805.1 Deltaproteobacteria bacterium
ACGTACTTTTTGTGAGCGGGAGTATAGGGAGTTCAGGGTTGTGTGTCAATCCGAGATTTCACCGATGATTGACAATCGACCACGGGGTGTATTATCTCCTTCAGACAACCAAATTCTGGCAACAACAGACAACGTACCGAAAAATGTGAGGTCGTTTCATGAAAAAAGCAACGGACTACATTATTTTTCCACTGGATGTTCCCGGCTTTGATGACGCCATGAAGTATGTCAATCTCCTCAAGGACCATGTCGGCCTTTTCAAAGTAGGGCTGGAGCTTTTCATCAGCCAGGGGCCCGACATCCTGAAGGCCATCCTGGAGACCGCCGGAAGAAAGGTTTTCCTGGATCTCAAGCTGAACGACATCCCGGCCACCGTAACCAGGGCATTCATGGTTGCAAGCAATTATGGTCCGGAATTTGTGACTATCCATTGTGATGCCGGGGAAGGCCTCCTGAAAGAAGCGGCCGCGAATAACCCCGGCAACACAAAAATCCTGGCAATCACGGTGCTCACGAGCCTCAACAGTGAGAATCTCGCCGAGCTCGGCTATGCAGAGCAATACACAAAAGACCTTTCCCAACTGGCGCTCCTCAAGGCCCGGCTGGCAAAGGCGGCTGGTTGCCACGGCGTTGTATGCTCCGGGCACGAGGCTGCAATGATCAGAGAGTCGCTGGGACCTGATCTCATCATAGTAACACCGGGGATACGCCCGGCATGGACTCTGGTGGAAGGAGACGATCAGAAAAGGATTGTCACACCAGAAGGTGCAGTAAAGGATGGGGCTGACTTTATTGTTGGTCGACCCATTCGGGATGCCAAAGACCCGAGGGAGGCTGCGGAAATGGTGGCCGATGAGATTGAATCAGCCCTCTGACACTTTGCAAAAGGCGTCCGGCAGAAGGCACACGGCGCACGGTACAGTAACACCGAACTGTCTTTTTTCACCTTGATCCCTATGCCTTGAGCCTTAAGACTTGCGCCTTGAGCCATTTACTTTCTAGACATCGCTTCTTTTGGATTTTTTCCCAGGATAAATCCGTTTGTATTTTCCCTTCTCCACTTCCATGGACACCGAAGTGATCCGCCAGGTGTCCCCATATTTTTTTAGGAGAAAATAAACAAATCTTGTACTCTTGTTGCCCTGCATCTTGAGGAGAATTCTGGCCTTTTTGTCTTTGTTGACGACCCTGATTTCCTGTTTCACCAGCGACCACTCCAGATCCCCGCCAAGCTCCTTGAAAAGTCCTTTGTGTGTGCGAATAAAGTTGGAGCAGATGCCATAGGTTTCACCGCCCTTGAGAAGGTTGCGGACGAACTGGACTGGTTCCTGGGCAATCTTCGGGAATGATATGGACTTGTCCTTAACAAGAAAATAGCCCCCCGCCACCAGCACGATCAGTATTATGATCGATGCACAGATGATGAGTGCGTCCCGATGTTTGGGATATTCCGGGGACATGGATCCGACTGTTCCCGACAGGGGAATGGTTTCGGACTGCTGATTTTTCCGGGCCCCGGAGTTTGGGTCCTCCGGTGCGATGCCTCCAGCTTGGGAGGAACCCTGTTCCTTGAAAGTATCATTATCCCCTGCCATATTCTCACCCCACTGCCTGGATTATAAAAGTAAATTGTACCACGACAGGGTAAATTTGCAAGTTGGGGACAAGAATTGGGGTCAGCCCTTGACATTGGAATAGTTATTGGGTAAAGCCTATCCTAAAGAGGGAGGCAGAAAATGGCAAGGGCATTAAGGATAGAATATAAAGGTGCTTTCTACCATGTTACCAGCCGGGGCAATGAAAGAAAAAATGTTTTTTTCGCAAGATCCGATTACCTGAAGTTTCAGGCCTACCTTGAGGAAGCTGGGAAAAAATACGGCTACTTTTTGCACTCCTATGTTTTAATGCCGAACCATTACCATCTTCTCATTGAGACGCCTAAAGGAAACCTCAGCAAATTAATGCACTATATCAATGGTTCCTATACCAATTACATAAACAGAAGAAAAGGGCGAAGCGGACACCTTTTTCAGGGCAGGTACAAAGCCATCCTAGTTGATTGCGATAAGTACTTTTTGGAACTAAGCCGGTATATTCACCTCAACCCGGTAAAAGCCGGGATAGTGAAAATGCCCCGGGATTATCCCTACAGCAGCTACAGAGCCTTTATCGCCAACAAGAAAGAAAATGATATCGTTCACAGAGAACTGATCTGGCGAATGATATCCAAACACTTGAAAGCGTCCGCTGCACAATACCGCGCATTTGTAGAACAGTCCATATATGGGGACTTGGAAAGTCCCTTAAAAGATGTGTATGCAGGAGCCATTCTTGGGGGAAAAAGGTTTACTCGGGAAGCATTGGCAAGGTTGAAACATGATGTCTTATATAGAGAGGAGGTAGCACACAGGCGCCAGTTGCAGGCTGAATTTGAAGCGGATGAGATTCTATCCCTGGTATCAAAGTATTTGGGTAAGTCTGTTGATGATCTTGCAAGTGGAAAGGGAGATTTGAGGGACACTGCGATATACTTGGTTAAAAGATATACAGGTATGACGAATCGGCAGATAGGGGAAATATATGGCGGTTTGAGTTACTCGGCGGTTGGAAAAATTTGCAAGAGGTTTTCAGAAAAAATGGAGAGAGAACGCTTACTAAAAAAGAAGTTAAATGCATTGATACGGCATATTTCCAATGTCAAGGGCTGACCCCTTTTCATTGACAAGCATGCCTTTTTGAGTATAAACGTTTGAATCATATAATCTTTTTCCACTTTCCGTGAAGGAGGTTCTCCAGTGCTTCATACTGCGACTTCCCGGCAGATCAGGGACGGTCTGGTTACGTAAGATATCATTATCATTTGAATTACAGCCAAAGGGATTGGTTTGGGGCACTGGTAAGGGGGGCTGAAGCTGGGCAAGCGAAAGACACAGAACAAACTTCAATCCTTTGCTCGCCTCATGGTCTATATTCTCGGCTACCGCCCTGATGAATTCGGGCTTGTCCCCGATAGCAACGGGTTCATAGCCTTCAAAGATCTCATAAAGGCCCTCCATGAAGAGCCCGGCTGGGGTTATGTCAGACAAAGCCACATCAACGAGATTCTCACGGGGGAGGAAAAGGACCTCTTCGAGTGGGAAGAGGGGAAGATACGGACCAGGGAAAGGCACTGGAAAATGGATTTCAGCCCCTCCTTTAATGGCCTGCCAAAAATCCTCTTTCTGGGTGTCAGGAGAAAGGCCCATGCCCATGCCATGGCCAGGGGATTGCGCCCCCCGCAAAACAGTTACATGGTCCTTGCTACGGACAAGGATATGGCCCTCAGGATAGGCGCCCGAAAGGATCAGAAACCTGTTTTGTTGGAGGTCAGG
>JAFDIX010000673.1 GCA_019307805.1 Deltaproteobacteria bacterium
GGGGGGACGGAGGAACGGGGGGACGGAGGGACGGAGGAACGGGGGAGCACAAAGAAGGCGGAATTCTGAATGCGGAAGGTGGAAGGTGGAAATTAAAAGAGGGACGGGGGAACGGCGGGACGGGGGGGCGGAGGTGCACATTGTCGTGTTTTTCCCCCGTCCCGCCGTCCCTCCGTTCCATTTAGTTGACGGCACTGCTTGCAGATTACCTATGAGTTATCCTGTAAGATAAGATGAATGAGGAGCAAGATGAACCCAACCAGTTTCATAGGAAGCGATACCCCGAGACCTGATGCACCTGAAAAGGTGGCAGGCAAAGCGGTCTATATTCACGATCTGGTTCAGCCCGGCATGCTCTACGGGAAGATCAAGTTCAGTGAGTTTTCCCATGCCAGAATAAAACACATCGATACCTCCCGGGCCGAAAAACTGCATGGTGTTCGTGCAGTGATCACCGGCTACAACACACCGGAGATACGGATCGGGTTTATCAGAGACAACTTCGCCCTGAAAAAAGGAAGAGTGCGTCAATACAGGGATGAGGTGGCGGCGGTTGCTGCCATTGACCCGGAAATTGCAGAAGAAGCGGTGGACCTCATCAAGGTGGAGTATGAGGAATTGCCCGGCGTGTTCACACCTGAAGAGGCCTTGAGACAAGGAGCGCCTCTGGTTCACGAAGAGGATGCCCGGGGAAACCCCAAGTCGGACAACCTGGTACCCGTGCCCTGGAATTTCAAGGCGGGGGACGTCGAAGAGGCAAAGCAGGTTGCAGAATATATCGCAGAAGACCACTTTGACACCCCCCCTATCCAGCAGTCCTGCATGGGAACGGCCGGGTGTATTGCGGAATTTGACCTCCAGAGCAATCTGATCATCCACACCAAGACCCAGATTCCCTTTCTGGCCCAAAATGACTTCAACCGGGCCCTTGCAAGCATGGGACTCAAAGGAAAGAATACACGGGTCCTTGTGCCCACCCTGGGGGGATCCTTCGGCACCGGCCTGGACACCCATGGGTATGAGTACATCGCCATTCTCCTTGCATATCGGACAGGCAAACCCGTCAAGATCGTCTATAACCGCGAGGAAGAATTCACGGCCCTCTCACCCAGGCAGCCCACCAGGACACACATCCTTCAGGGGTGCGATAAAGAGGGGAGACTTGCTTTTCGTGAGGTGCATATGCTCCTGGATAACGGGGCTTACACCTCATGGGGCGCCACCACCCCCAGCGTGATGATGCTGCCCATCTCATCCATGTACAGGGTCCCCAATGTCTTCTATGAGACCAAAATTGTGTATACCAACAATACCTACTGTCAGGCCATGAGGGGGTATGGAAACCCCCAGGCAGCCTGGGCCATTGAGAACAACCTGGATCAACTGGCAGAGGCGGCCGGCATAGACCCCTATGAATTCAGAATGATCAATGCCAATGTGCCCAATGACATTACACCCATGGGCCTACAGATAACCAGCTGCGGCATGAAAGAGTGTCTGACGGCTGTGGCCGATAGGCTGGGTTGGAAAGAAAAGCGTGGAAAGGGAAGGGACACTGCAAGGGGCGTGGGCATGGCCTCCCTGTTCCATGTGGGGGGGTCAGGAAGGGTGTACCGTTCCGACGGTACAGGGATTATTATGAAACTGGATGATTTCGGAAACCTCTCCGTCATCACCGGAGGCATAGAGATGGGCCAGGGATTCAACACCGCCCTTACCCTCATTTCGGCCGAGGCCCTTGGTATCACCCCGGACAGGGTAACGGTTATTTCCGGGGATACTGCCACATGTCCCTGGGACGTGGGTACCCACGCAAGCCGAGGAGCATTTACTTCCGGGAATGCCTCCATCATGGCCGCACAAAAGGCCCGGGAAAAGATTTTTAATCTCGCATCGGAGCATTTCATGCCCCGGGTGAAGTATACACTGGAGCGACGGAAAAAAAAGGATCCGGACTTTGATATTCCTGATCTGGACTTTGAGAGGGTTTTCGACCCCTCTGAATTTGATCTGAGGGAAAATGTCCTCTTTCTCAAGGAAGAGCCCGACAATCCCATGCTCCGGGTGAGGCTCGAGGAAATTCTGAGGGAGGCCCATTTCAAAGAACAGGGCACCATGATCGTAACAGAGGCCTTCTACGACCCCTGCAACGAGATGATGGATGCCAAAACCTGCATGGGAAATACCTCGGCCGCATATATCTTCGGGACCCAGGGGGCAGAGGTGGAGGTGGACCTGGAAACCGGCAGGGTGAAAATCCTCAACTTTGCCGCAGCCCATGATGTGGGAAAAGTGATCAGTCAGCAGGCGATTAAAGGTCAGATCTACGGCGGGATCATCATGGGCTTGGGGTTTGCTCTCAGCGAAGAGTACCGGGCTGAAAAAGGCCGAAACCTGAATCCTAATTTTTTGGACTACAAAATTTTTTCTGCCCCGGATGTGGATTTCCCCATTCACGTGGAGTGTATTGAAACCGACGATGTGGAAGGCCCATTTGGTGCCAAAGGTGTGGGGGAGCCCGGTCTGGTGCCCACGGCCCCGGCCATTGCAAATGCAGTCTACGACGCCATCGGGGTCAGGATCAAAGACCTGCCTATTACGCCTGAAAAGATACTCAAGGCGCTCAGAGAGAACAAGGGGAACGGAGGGACGGAGGAACGGGGGGACATAAAGAAGGCGGAAGGG
>JAFDIX010000119.1 GCA_019307805.1 Deltaproteobacteria bacterium
CTTAAGCCCTGTGCCTTGAGCCGTTCACCATGCCGGTGACACACGGAATTTTTGTCAATGATTGGTTGTATCTGTCCATTCAATAAAGGCCCGGCAGGGGCCACGGGTAATTTTCCCAATAAATTGCCGGTTTGAAAAATCCGGATGTGTTCTTGACCAATGAAGGGGAGCGTCATGAAAAAAATACTCCTTATCCTATCTGCAGCCCTTTTCATATCCCAGGCGCTTGTTTCCACATCCGGCGCGACCCTCAGGGGCATTCATGTCAAGACCCAGGATCGGCAGGGCGCTGCAAAGGACATACAACTCTACAAGGGTTATTACGCACTCGTCGTGGGGTGCGGTAATTACAGCGACGGCTGGCCAAAGCTTCCCAACCCGGTCAAAGATGCCAAGGAAGTATCCATGATCCTCAAAGAGATGGGATGGACCGTGGACCTGCTGGTAGATCCTGATTGGGATCGCCTGGACAGGGCTCTCAATGAACTCATCGTAGGACCGGGTAAAGAAAAGGAGCTCGGGGTGCTCTTCTGGTTTTCCGGCCACGGCCACACGCTGGAAGAAGCGGACGGCTCAAAACTGGGCTATATCATTCCAGTGGATGCCCCCCTCCCCGGCAAAGATGAGATAGGGTTCATGAGACGGGCCATTGATATGCGGCAGATAGAAACCGTGGCCAAGCGCATTCGTTCCAAACACGTCATGATGGTCTTTGATTCCTGTTTTTCAGGCGCCATTTTCAGCATGGTAAGGGCCGCGCCTTCTCAATATATCCAGGAAAAGGTGGCATCCCCGGTCCGTGAGTTCATCACCGCGGGCAGGGAAAATGAGCAGGTCCCGGACCGGTCCGTCTTCAAGACCTGCTTTATTCAGGGCGTCAGGGATGGAGACGCGGATCTCAACAGGGATGGCTATGTCACGGGTGAAGAACTTGGGTCCTATTTGCAGGAAAAGGTGGTCAATTATTCCCGAAATGCCCAGCATCCCCAGTTCGGCAAGATCAACAATCCCAAGCTGGACAAGGGAGACTTCGTCTTTGTCGTGGAAGCCCCCACCGCACCTGTTGCGGCAGTAGTGCAAAACAAGGTCGCGGCCCAATCCACACAGCCGACCTCCGGACCCAGAATCATAGGCGAAAAACTTCTCACAGGCCAGATTCAGGTGACCAGTAATGTGGACGGGGCGGATTTCCAGTTGGTCGGCCATGGTTTCAAGACCAAGGAAAGATCAGCCATCACCATTGGTGATGTGCCTGTTGGCGAGCATGAGATCACTGCATCCAAAGACGGGTATCAGCCTTGGCAGGGAAGGGTTAGGGTGGACTCCGAACAGACGGCCAAACTCTCCATCCAGCTTGCGGCCTTGCCGACTCCCAAGACACGGGCAAAAAAAGACAAAAAACCTTCAACGGGCGAAAAACGGGATGTGTTCAGAACACTCAAGGGCTGGGAAAGGGCATTCAACCGACTCGACATTGATCATCTCATGTTCTTTTTTACTGAGGATGCCCGAATTACCACCCTGGTAAAAAAGAAGACCACCAGAGTGTCAAAGGATCGCTACAAAAGGATTCTCAAAAAGAGGGCGCCGGGGTGGATGGAGGACGGGTTTCAAATAACCCTGGGCAAGCCCAAGCGACTCCAGGTGAAGGGAGACAAGGCCGTCGTCATTGTCGAAACAAGCATCAACATCCCGGGAAAACGCCGGCATGGAACACGCCTGAGCCGGTTCAAGATGGAAAAGCACGGCACCGTCTGGCTCATCTCGGAATTGGGGCCGGCAAAAAAATGATGCTGTCTTGACAATACTCGACTACTGCAGAAAAACATTTTATCCTCTCATGAGGCCCGACCGGAGAATCCCATGAAAATAGCAACACGGTTCAGTATCCTATTCGCCATCCTGCTCCTGGGTTGTGCACAAGCAGAAAAGCTCTATCAGGATTACGAATTTGGAGAAGTAGGAGAGACATACGAACATGCCATACGATGGTCGGACTTCCGGGTTGCAAATGGTTTCCGCAAGCATGCGCCCACCGAAGACAAATCTCCTGATTTTGAAAAACTTGCACAATTCCGGGTGACATCCTACAGGGTCAAGGAGCATGCGGAACTCATGGACCAGTCTCAAGTCCGGCAGACCGTTGAGATCGGTTATTTCAAGGCGGATTCCTTTGTTGAGAAAAAGCTCACCGACCACCAGATATGGGAATACGATGGGGAACAGCGCAAATGGTATCTCCTGACGGGATTACCTGATTTCAAATAGCACACAAAAAGGGCTGAAAAGCCTTTTTTATTTATCCCTTCCGACCTTTTCGCCATTTTGCAGCGATGACAATAAGAACAATTTAAGGGGAAGAGCACGTCCTTTCTCAGGGGCGACTGTCTCCAAATATACACTGCTCTGTCCGCATTCCCGTGGAACGTTCAAAGGCTGCAAGTGTTGAGGAGAGAACCATGGATACCGACTCCAGGAGCACAGATCCAAATCATAACCTGCACGTCAGCCTGCTTCTTATCGCCCTGGTCCTCTTGGCGGGTGCCCAAATGCTGGCGTCACTGGTCCAACGGGATTTTGGGTATGTAGACGTCAGCAATGTCTTTTATACCAATTACAACGGAATTCCTTTGAGGGCAAAACTCCTCAAACCCCGCCATGCCACCAAAAATCGGCCCTTGCCCGGGGTAGTGTATATCCACGGCTATCAGAATAACCGTGAGACAGGGGATGCCTATTGCATTGAACTGGCACGACGGGGGATCGTGGTGTTGAACATCGATGCCATTGGAAGAGGCAACTCGGGGCTCCCTGGAGATGTGGACAAACCGGACTTTGATACCACCTATGGAGGAAAATCCAGCCTGGCCTATTTGCGATCTCTCCCCTTTGTCGATGCAGAAGCCACCGGCATGGTGGGTCACAGCCTGGGAGCGGAAATGGCCTATCGCATCGCACTGGAGGACCCCAAGGTGAGGGGACTGGTCATTACGGGTTTTGCATACACCCTGGATGCCTCCCCAACCCTCCCCCACAACATGCTGATGATTATCGGCAAATGGGACGAGTTTCGGGACCGAATGACCGGAACCCGGGATATCGAAAAGGAATGGATGACCACACCGCAGACCCGCAAAGTCATCCCATTTCCCCACCCGAAACCGGGTGTGACCTATGGCGACTTTGCAAAGGGAACGGCCCGCCGGGTCGTCATTCCCCGTACCATTCATGTCCAGGAATCCCACAATGCCCCGGCCATTGCCGAGGCCATGGTCTGGATGCGAAAGGCCCTGCAGCCTCCTGAAAATCTCTGGATTGATGCGAAGGATCAAATCTGGCAAATAAAAGAGTGGGCCACACTCATAGGCATGCTGGCCGGGCTTTTCTCCCTCCTGCCCATGCCTGTAGCGCCTTGTCCTATTTCAAGCTTGTGGTGGTGAACGGAATCATCATGTGGCTCTATCTCCCAATCATTCTCGTGCTCTTTGCCATTCATATCTATGTGATACCCATAGACAAGGCCTTTCCCATGATGATGGTGAACGGCATCGTGGGCTGGTTCGTGGGTATCAGTATGATAGGATTAATCCTCTTCAGAATCTGGTTCAAAAGAAAAACAAGGCGGGAAGGCCTTACCCTGGGTGACTTTGGCATATCCTATGCTGTGGTCCGGTTCAGTCTGGGCGGGTGGAAAATCATAAAAACGATCATTCTGGCAGCAATTCTTTTTGTCTTTGTCTATCTTTGCCAGGGTCTCCTTGAGTCCGTCTTCATCGTCGATTTCAGATTCATCTTTCCCTTTGCCAGTGATTTAACCGCAGAACGGGCCTGGATATCCCTGCGCTATTTCCCCTTTATTCTTTTCGGCTTCCTTGGGTTGGGGACATTCCTCCACGGACAAATTCGTCCGAGAGCGCTGTCCACCCCCTTCCGAACATGGATCTTCTGGTCTCTTTCCGGGATCTTTGCAGTAGTCGCTCCTCTTGTGTTGTTCCTCGCGATCCAGTATGTGCCCCTATTCACCACCGGCGCCATCCCCTTCGTGGGCCCCGGGGGCATGTTTGTCTCATTCGTTCTGAATCTCTTCCATGTCATCGGCGTGCTCATCATGACCACACCCATCTCTACCTGGTTCTATCAACTGACCGGAAAGATATACCTTGGTGCCCTGGTCAATGCCCTGCTGGTGACATGGATGTTTGTGTCTTCCCAGGTCGTTGCGCCCATACCGGTCTAAATCCTATTTGGCCAGGAAACGGTCCCACTTGGATTTCAAAGACATCTTCATCATCGTGCCGCGGCCCAGCTTGCCCCTGGCCTGGCCCAGCCGAATGTGGCTTTCCATGAGATCGTCCGGGATATAGTGCTGTGCCTTCTCCGGTTTGCGTTCCAGAGTCAAAGACTTGGTGGGGCAGGTGGAGACACATAGACCGCAACCGATACACCGGTCCATATCAATCTCTACCTCTTCCTCCTTCATGGTCATGGCATCCATCTGACAACGGTCCACACACACCCCGCAGGCCTCACAGGTCTCGGCATCATAGGCCACAATAAAGGGAGAGGAGACCACTTCTGCAGGCTTGGGATGCTTTTTCATATGAATGAGTATTTGACAGCAACACCCGCAGCAGCAGCATATATTGCTCAGCTTCTTGGCATTGTTGGGCTGGAGCACCAGGCCTTCCTTGTCCGCCTGTTTGAGTACCTCAAGGCATTCCTCTACGTCGATGTCCCGGCCGATTCCCCGCTTCTCATAGTAATAGGCCCCTGTACCGAAGACCAGGCAGCTCTCCTCGGGCTTTTCGCACCCTTCACCCATCATGGTGTGCTCTTTTCGGCAGATGCAGGGCAGCACGCGGATCTTCCTTTGGGATCGCACAAGATCTTCTGCCGTCTCATAGGACATGACCTCCATGGAAGCCTCCAGGCTGCGCCCAACCGGAATAGTGCGGAGCTGGGGCGCCTTTTGCCATGTATCCATATCCACAAATGAGGGCAGGTACTCGTTCATATCCCGAACCAGCCCTTCCGTGAGGCGGTCCACCTGATATTCCCATATCCCCACCACGTACTGGGCTGCCATATAAAGGGCGGGACGTTTGGGGAGATCAATGCTTAAAATGAGTCCCTTCTGGGCCATTTCCCGAAGCCGCTCTTCGGCTTCTTCCTTTGAAAGTTTGGCGCGACGCGCGATGACCCTGGCCTCTTCAGGAATGAGGCTCGTGTGAAGGGCCAGTTCCGCCTCCTCGGGGGTAAACAGCCTTTTCAGTATTCTAATTTCCACACCACTTTCGGTAGCAGGAAACCCCGCAGGCAGTTCATCCAGATGGTGTGCCAGTTTGTGATAGATATCCTCGGTCATGGTTTCTCCTCTGTCCTAATCTATGATTGGTCCATATCTTACACAAAGAAAGTCCTTCCCTGCCTCTCCATATCCACGATCATTTGAGCGGGCGCATATCGTGGTCCGTGCTGTTCCGCAAGGGTCTCCATACGGGACACAATGGTTTCCAGGCCCAGATCATCCGCATGGTGAAAGGGCCCGCCCCTGAAGGGAGGGAATCCCAGGCCCAGCACAGCCCCCACATCCCCGTCCCTGGGTGATGCGATAACATCTTCCTGTAAACAGTGGGCGGCCTCATTGACCATGGTAAGGGACAAGGTATCCCGAAGTAAAGCAGGGTCCCTGGTCCCGGCCTGTCTTTCTGGAAACAAGGAATAGATTTCCTGGTTCGGCTTTTTCTGCTTTTTCTTCTTCGCAGGATAGGTGTAAAATCCTCGCCCATTTTTGCGGCCGAGGAAATTCGCCTTGACCATTCTCTCGAGTGTATCGTGGCCCGGACCCCAGCGCTGGGAATATTTCTCTCCCAGATCACGGGACATTTGGGCTGCCACGTCGATCCCCACTTCATCCATGCGTGCCAATGGCCCGGTGGGGAACCCGAAATCCTTCATCGCCCCGTCAATCTCCTCGATAGTCGCACCCCGCTCCAACAGAAACAAGGCCTCCCTGAGATAGGGCATCAAAATGCGGGTGGTGTAAAATCCGGGACGGTCCTTGACTCGAATCACGGTCTTGCCCTGGGCCTGGCCAAATGCCTGGGCCTTGTCCACGGCCCATGGGGCAGCCTGCTCGGGTGCCACAAGTTCCAAAAGGGGCATCTTGTGCACAGGCGAAAAATAGTGCATCCCCACCACCCTTTCGGGATGGCGTGCCCCTATGGCGATTTCGGATATGCCCAGGACGGAGGTGTTGGTCCCATACACCGCCTCAGGCCCAACCTGTTCCTCTACCTCGGCCAGGACCTTGCGTTTCAGGGAAAGCTCTTCAAAGACCGCCTCTACTACCAGATCCGCACCGGCGATCTCCGACAGGTCCCGGGTTGTGGTAAATGTGGACCATCGTCGTTCCTGTTCCTCCGGCGTGACGGCCTCGGCCCGCGCCTGCCTGGCCAAACCGGCCTTGATCTGCCCGGAGCAACGTTCAAGGGCCTCTGAAGATATGTCTTGAACCACAACCGGACAACGCCCCAAAGAAACCGAAGCGATCCCTGCTCCCATCAGACCGCCACCCACCACGGCCATGCGCTCCGATGCCGGCCGGCCCTTCGCGGTATCGGATTTCATATCCTGGGTCGCCAGAAAAAGCCAGACAAGAGAACGGCTCTGGGGGGTCATCATGAGGTCCCCGATGGAAGCAATTTCACGTTCCAGGGCGGCATCCACCCCTTTTTGAAGACCCAGATCCACACATTCAAGGATTCTCATGGGGGCCGGGTAGTTCCCCCGGGTCCTTTGTCGCACCGTTTTTCTTGCTTTCCCGAGCACCATACTCCTGACAAAGGGAAGGCCAATGAGCCGGTCCAGCAATGCCTTCCTTGGCGCCGGTCTTTTCAGGCGCCCATGGACCAAATCCCCGGCCACGGATTTTGCCCTTTCCAGGATCCCCTCGGGGGTGACGACTTCATCCACGAGTCCTATTTTGAGGGCCCTTCCGGCCCGTACTCTCCGACCTGTGAGCATCATGTCAAGTCCCCTGACCAGGCCCACTCTCCGGGGGAGTCTCTGGGTCCCGCCGGCAGCCGGAAGAATCCCCAGTGTGACCTCGGGAAGCCCCAGAACAGTGGCAGGGTGGTCAGAGGCAAGAATGTAGTGGCAGGCCAGGGCTATTTCCAGGCCGCCGCCAAGGGCCGCACCATGGACTGCCGCAACCAACGGTTTGGGATTTTCAAAGAGCCTGGACAACACCCGGCTGTAGGCACCGTCGATCTCAGAGACGAGCTTCGGGTCATCCGCTTCAATAAAGAG
This sequence comes from Deltaproteobacteria bacterium, assembly GCA_019307805.1. Lineage (GTDB taxonomy): Bacteria > Desulfobacterota > DSM-4660 > Desulfatiglandales > HGW-15 > JAFDIX01. The sequence continues at coordinate 7,312 of JAFDIX010000119.1, forward strand.
TTTGATGTCGGCGCCGGCGATAAAGGTATCGGGTTTTGCAGAAAGAAAGACGAGCCCCTTCACCTCCGGGTCATCCATCAGGGGAACGACCTGATTCTCCATCGCAATGAGCAAATCCGGGGTCATGGTGTTGACCGGGCGTTCCGGGTCGTCGAAGATCACCAGAGCAATACCCCCATCGACCATGGTTACGGTAATTTCATTCATGATGTTCCGTGATCCCTTCTCAACGCAAGGCCTTCCGGTCCACCTTTCCGGCTGCCGTCATGGGCATCTCCGCTACAATCTCCAGGACCCTGGGCTTTTTGGGAGCGCCCATGTGTTCCTCACAAAAGGCCCTGATTTCGGTCATAACCTCTTCATCGGGCGTCTCCCGGTATGCCTCGCTTTTTTGGAAAACCAGCTTCACCAGCTCACTGCCCGGTCTCTCGGGATTATCCATGCCCAGGACGGCGCATACCTCGATGGCCGGATGGGCATAGAGTTTTTCTTCCACTTCCCTGGGGAAAACCTTGAACCCGCTCACATTGATCATATCCTTGGAACGATCCACAATGGTGAAGTACCCCTCCTCATCCATGACGGCGATATCCCCTGTGTGGAACCATGTCTTGCCGTCGTGGTCTCGCATGGCAATGGATGTTTCCCCGGGATTGTTCCAGTAGCCCTTCATCACCTGGGGCCCCCGAACAATCAGCTCTCCCTTCTCCCCCCGGGGCACCTGGACCTCACCCGTTTCCAGATCCACCAGGCGCACCTCGGTGGAGGGGGCCGGAATCCCCACGGAACCGATCTTCTTGTTCCCTTTGGTGGGGTTCAGTGTGATCATGGGAGCGGTCTCGGTCAGCCCGTAGAGTTCAACCACCCGCCCTTCACCTATCAGTGCCTCCAGTTCCTTCATGGGCTCCACCGGAAAAGGGGCGGCGGCGGATGTGGCGAACCGGACGCTTGTAAAATCCAGTTCCTTGAAGCCCGGGGTGTTCATCAAGAGCATATAAAGTGAGGGCACATTGTTGATAAAATGGGGCCGGTATCTGGCAATCTCCTTGACGATATGTTTGGTGTCTCTTGGATTTGGGATGAGTATCTGGGTGGCTCCATGCCACAGGCTCGCCACAAATGCGCACTGTCCGCCTACATGGAAAAAGGGGTATCCCGAGCAAGCCACATCTTTTCCCATATCCATGTGGAACCAGGTATTCCATATGACCGTCTGGCTCAGCACATTCCGGTGGGTGAGCATGGCGCCCTTGGGGACACCTGTGGTCCCCCCGGTGTATTGCAGGAGATGCACATCCTCCGGTGAGACATCGACCCGGGGCGGATTGGGTTCGTGGGTTTTGAGGACATCCATGAATGGGAGTACTTCTTTGCCGGGGAGTGGTGTAATCTTGCCCGTCGGAATCTTCTTGAGCAATGTGGCCATGAATTGTTTGAACCTGGGCAGAAAATCCAGAATTCCGGTGGGAACAACGAACTTGAGGTCCGGCAGGTCCCGGGAAACGGATTTCAGGCGGTGTTCAAATATGGGGTCCAGGGTCACGAGTGCCTTTGCCCCGGAGTCCTTCAGTTGAAAGGCCATCTCCTCGGCCTGAAGCAACGGGGAAATCCCACACACCCAGCAACCCATCCTGGCTGCCCCGAGCTGGGCGATGAGCCATTGGGGCAGATTGGGCAGGTTGATGGCCACCACATCGTCCTTGCCGATATCCCTGTCCGCCAGGGCCCTGGCAAAGCGATCGGCCCCCTGGAAAAGCTGCTCGAAGGTCCAGGTCACCCCAAAAAAATGAAATGCGGGTCGGTCCGGAAACTGTTGCCGTATCCGCTCATAACCGGCGGTCACGGGTTCATTGGGGATTTCCAATTCCAGGCCAACCCCCTCATCATAGGCACCTGTCCAGGGTTTGCTGTCGTAGAGTCCCATCTGAAGCACCTCCTGCGGAAAAGGGTATGTTCCCTCCGTGAATCAACAGCGCATCTTAGCCTCATTTCTGAACTGGAAACTCTCTCGTGCCAGGATTTTATTCCTGGATGGGCACTAGCCTATCGATACCACGGAAGGATTAAGAATCCCCTGCTGCCTTCATGGAGAAATCCGTCGACCTGTTCGCCTTGGCCATTCTGTTATTTTCCTGATGGCCTGGGATGGACCTGTCAGCGGCTACTGAACAGAGCGTACAGCCCGAACCCAGTACAAGAACGTCATGGGGTCATCGGCCATGTATCCCAGGTGAAAATCGACTTTCCAGGCCCTCTCCAGGCCGAGTGTATCCGTGCTCCAGCAACTTTTTTGTTTGGTGCCAAAAAACGGTTCAATAAAAAGATCTTCATGCTTCCAGGAGGATTCCAGCAAAGAGGCAAGCTCTTCTATGGTAGGGACCCGCCAGTCGGAGTAACCTCCAAATCTCTTGTTGTTAAGCTCCTGGGCATATTTGAGGGCATCCAAATAAGTGCGTCTTTCCTCAGAACCTTCTTTCTCCCACATCAGGTGGGTGGCCCGGTCCGTTATTGTTCCATTACCGTTGTCTTCAAATTGGTTGGCAAAATCTCCATCAGGATTGCAGAAATCAAAATTGTGGTTGCTGCAGGTTGAATAGAAACGGTGCTTTGTAAGCATCCCCCGGATAGCATCCTTTGAGACAACGGCTCCCTTTCGTCGAAGGGGTCCCCTGGAACCATCTTTGTCCTGACCTGCAGGGACGGTTTCCCTGGGCACCTCTTTTTTTTCAGGCACCTTGAATTTGATTATGGGCCCGCCCGCTTCCGGTTTTGCCGGTGCCCTTTGGAAAGCCCCTCCCGCAGGTGTTTCCTTTCCGGAACCCTCCTCCATCCCAGGGGTTCTTGTGGCGGGGGGAAAGGTCTTTTTGGGTGTCTTTTCGGCCGGGTTATTCACCGGCCCATCCTTTTGGGGAGGGGCCTGGTTTTCCTTCACTAACCGTGCCTCTTTCCGGAGCCTCTCCTCAGTCATCAGGTCCGCAATCGCCCTGATGGTATAATAGGATATATGGCCCTGTTTTTTCATTGCCTTGGCCTCTTCGAGGGCCTCCTCCCTGTTACCATGTTTCCCCACATACACCCTGTACCAACTTCCCTGATTTTTTATTTTTTCATGGCGGTAGAAGGCATCATAGCCCTGTTTTTTAAACCGATTGACCTCAATAACCGCGCTCTGCTGCTGTTTGCAGGAACTCACCTGAATAGTATAAAAGCGCTGCCCTGCAATCGCCCTGTTTTGAGCAAAAAGGGCTATGAAAACAATGAGCATGAGCAAAACCCGACCATGGGAGCAACGGGCCTGCAGGGTGTGCCCTGATCTTGATAATGTATGGGAATGGGACATAAACAAATCATCTCGTAACTACACAGGTTGTTAGGTTCACGGTTCAGCGCCTGCCCTGGCGCGATGGAATGCGAATATGAAACTGCTTTCACCGCTTATGATCACGTAGCTTCCCTACACCGCATTTTGCTATGCCAGGTCTGGGCCAGGGGTTCACGGTTGTTCAGATTTACTCAGGTTCAAGGGTTCACAGTTCAGCGGTTCAGGGTTAAGGACAAAGAAGGCATTGAGGACGCGGCAGCATCCTGTATCTGTCTCTTGAGCCCGTAGTCTTTCGCAAACCGTGTTTTCTTCGTCAGCCGATATACTTTCCGAGTCAATTCACGCGCCAGTCGTTCGACCTTGAGGCCCCTCGGCCATG
>JAFDIX010000674.1 GCA_019307805.1 Deltaproteobacteria bacterium
GCCTTGCGATACGCTTTAAGTCCGGTGCAAAGGCACGTGTTGCCCGGGACTGCCGGTCAAAATACAGGTCTTCTGCCAGCCGGTTCCCGAACGAATTAATCATGTGTTATCAGGTTATCGGACAGCGATAAAATTTCCAAGAGATAATTGGAAGGATTTTCATAAAACCGCCATTTATTTGCCAGTTTACTCTGGGTAGGATTTGTGAAAGAATTTCCGAAAATCTACCCAGAGAGGATATTTGATGGAACAGCTAAATGAAGCTGCTCGAGATGCGCTTGCAGATGCCCTAACACGATATCCGAAGGCTCAACTGGCACAGGAATTATCTATAACAACCAAAACTCTGGATAGCTGGCTCAATAAGAATATCCCAAGCCCTGGCCTGGTTTACCACGCAGTCCATGGTTTTCTGGACTCCCGCAAGCATATTGCAGGAGAAAGTGAAGCTCCCTTCAGGTTTATCGATCTGTTTGCAGGTATTGGTGGTATTCGTAAGGGTTTCGAGGCACATGGCGGCCAGTGTGTTTTTACCAGTGAGTGGGACAAGTTCTCCTGTCAAACCTACCGGGAGAATTTCAAGGAAGATGAACATGCGATACACGGTGACATAAGAGAAATCACAAAAGACCCGGAAACAATCAGAGAAATGATTCCGGATCACGATGTCTTGCTGGCTGGTTTTCCCTGTCAGCCTTTCTCGATTGCCGGTGTTTCAAAAAAGAACTCCCTTGGCAGGGCGCACGGATTTGAGTGCAAGACGCAAGGGACACTGTTCTATGAACTAGCAAAGATTATTGATGAAAAGCAGCCAACCGCTTTCCTGCTTGAGAATGTCAAAAACTTGAGGAGTCATGACAAGGGCAGGACCTACCAGACAATCCTTGACGTCCTGCGTAATGATCTTGGTTACTATGTACCCGAACCCAGAATCATTGATGGCAAGCATTTTGTACCGCAGCACCGTGAAAGACTCATCATTGCAGGTTTTCGCAGGCAGGTAGCATTTGACTGGAATGATCTTGAATTGCCAGATCTGGATTCGGCACCAAGGCTGGGTTCAATACTCCAGCAGGAAAGTGAAATCGACAAGAAATATATTCTGACCAAAAATCTCTGGGAGTATCTCCAGAACTATGCCCGCAAGCATAAAGCGAAAGGCAATGGTTTTGGTTTCGGCAAGGCTGGAACGGATGATGTCACCAGGACGCTCTCTGCCAGGTATTACAAGGACGGTTCCGAGATTCTGGTCAAGAGAGGAAAGACCGGCAAGGCCAGACCAAGGCGTTTAACGCCAAGGGAATGCGCAAGACTGATGGGTTTTGATGATACTTTTGATATACCGGTATCGGATACCCAGGCGTACAAGCAATTTGGAAACTCTGTTGTAGTTCCAGTCATCAAGGAAGTCGCCAGAATCATGTACCCGCACATCATGACACTTAAACAGGAACAGGAGCTCGGCGAAGACCAGTACGCGATGGTTGTCTGATGGCGGATGTAGTAGATTCGAAGACGCGAAGCCGGATGATGTCCGGCATCCGCAGTAAAAATACAAAACCCGAACTCCTGATACGAAAAGGCCTGCATGCCAGAGGCTTTCGGTTTCGTCTGCATGGCAAGCGTCTGCCTGGCAAGCCTGATCTGGTCCTCCCTGCATTCAGCGCGGTCATCTTTGTGCATGGCTGTTTCTGGCACGGCCATGACTGCCATCTGTTCAAGTGGCCAAAAACCCGCCGTGCCTTCTGGCGTAATAAGATTTTACGCAATCAGGCAAAGGATGCAGAGAGCTGTGCATACCTGAAAAAAGACGGATGGTACATTCTGACAATATGGGAGTGCGCCCTGAAAGGAAGAACGAGACGCCCCCTGGAGCAGGTGCTGGACTCGACGGCCGACTGGCTTGTATACGGATTACGTAATCGACAGATCAGTGGCATAAAACACAGGGTCGGCCAGCAGCGATGAAGAAGGGGTTTTTATCGGAGTATTTCGAGGGTGTGGCTGTCAAGCGCCTGAGTGCTGTCGAGGCCGACCCGGTGTCTTCAAACCAGCACGAGTTCAATGGCGTTGGCGCCATGATGGAAATACTTGGAACAGAGCGCCAGACCCTTCCTGCAAAGTTCGCCTATCTGGGCGAGGATGAAGACGACACCACCTCTGCGGAGGGTTTCCTTACCTGGTATGACGCACGGGAAGCCAATCCCACCAGATCAGAATACCGTTTGTATTTTCCTTCCACCGCTGTGTCAGAGCGCGCAGCGGAAGGCGATCTCATGGTTATTGGCAAGCGACCGGACGGAACTTTGAATGTAATCATCGCCATGTCCGGCAGTACGGCCGAGAACCAGTTGAAATGGCTGTTCGGGGTGCCAGTACAGATTGAGACCAGGTTTGAAGTTCGTGCATTCGAGGAGGACAGTGATGTAGAAGTGAGGTTTGCCGCAAGGTTTATCCTGGAGGAACTGGGAGTAGAGGTCGAGGAGGCTGATGCTGATAAACTGGACAGCCTGGTGGAAAGATTCCACGGGGTCTTTCCGACTACAGCAATCTTTTCTGCTTTCGCGCGTGACACCCTGCCAGGAATTGATCCCCGGGAAGATCCGGATACAGCACTACTGGCTTGGATGGAGCAAGAGGAGAAACTGTTCCGGCGACTTGAAAACCAGATTGTTGCCGAACG
>JAFDIX010000120.1 GCA_019307805.1 Deltaproteobacteria bacterium
TGCCGCCAGACGGACCTGCTTCTTGCAGCGGCACGCACGGGCCTTCCTGTCAATATCAAGAAAGGGCAGTTTCTCTCTCCCTGGGGCATGCAAAATGCCGTTGGCAAAGTCACTGGTGCGGGAAATCGAAGGATCCTCCTCACGGAGCGAGGAACTACCTTTGGCTACAACAATCTGATCGTGGATATCCGTTCCATCGCCATTATGCAGACCTTTGGTTTTCCTGTGGTATTTGACGCAACCCACAGTGTGCAATTGCCAGGAGGCGTTGGTACAAGCTCCGGGGGTCAGCGAGAATTTGTGGAGCACCTGGCCCGTGCTGCCGTGGCGGCAGGGGCAAATGGGCTCTTTTTGGAGATTCACCCCCAACCCGACCGTGCCCTTTGTGATGGCCCCAATTCACTCCCTCTGGAACAGGTACGCCCCCTCTTAGCCCTTCTCAAGGAAATTCACGCACTGGTTCATAGCAAGGGCTGATATAAGCTTTTCATATAAAGATCCGTAGGCGTTCACGGGTTCAAAGGTTCAGGGGTTCCATTCTCGTCCCCGGACTGCATTTGGAATGCGCATTTACAAGAAAAAGGACTTTATGGAAATCCATAGCAGAGCTGAAAAGATCAAATTGCTTGTCCTCGATGTGGACGGCGTATTGACAAATGGCCGTATTGTGATCAACGACAGGGGAGAGGAAATAAAGTCCTTCCACGTCAGGGACGGGCAGGGGCTGAGACAGTTGATGGGGGCGGGCATCGAAGTGGTTCTCATTACCGGCCGCAGTTCCAAGGCCCTCACACACCGGGCAGAGGATCTGGGAATCCGGGAAATTCATCAGGGGACCAAGGACAAGGAGGCCCTTTTAAAGAAAGTAACCCTTGAAAAACAGTGCCGTCAGGACCAGGTCTGCTGTGTGGGAGATGATCTTCCCGACATACCCATGTTTCGCCATGCCGGTCTCCGGGTTGCAGTCTCGGACGCGGCCCCGGAAGTGAAGGCGGCCGCCAACTGGGTAACCCGCCTTAAGGGGGGGGAAGGCGCAGTTCGGGAGGTCTGTGAGTTGATCCTCAAGTCCCAGGGGAAATGGCCCCATTTTGATTCTGAGGAAAAATAGGGTTTGCAGGATACGGCTACAATTGGTATAGTTATTGCATTATGAAAAAACTTTTCAAAAAACACTGGCCCTTGATTGTGATAGGGGCGCTCCTTCTGGTGGTTGGCATCTATCTGTCCGGCGCCCGGGAAAAACAGGTGGTCAAGCAGGTGGTGGAGGCAGACTCCGAAGCCGAGGAAGGCGTCAAGCTGAAGAACATCCATTACACCCAGAAGGATCCTGACAAAAACCTCACATGGCTCCTGGATGCCAAAGAAGTCACCTTTTCAGAGAACCGACAGATTATGACCTTCAGCAATTTCCGGCTACGACTTGAAGCCAAAGACAGGCCCACCATCGAACTGGAAGGGAAAAGGGGGGACTATAATAAGGAGACCGAGGTCATTACCCTTCAAGGGGATTTGCTTGGTACCATGGAGGATGGCTATAAAATTATAACGGAACGGGCTGTTTATAAGGGGAAAGAGGGGTATTTGACGAGTGACGCGCCTGTGACAATCCACGGACCCCTTTTTTCCATACAAGGCGTAGGGCTCTATTTCAGCCCGGAAAAGGAGATCCTGAAAATTGGGTCCAATGTGATCACCTCTATTCATGATAAGGAATTATTTCTGTGAAACCATTAAAATGTTGCACGGTTTTCCCGGCCCTCTTGTCTGCATTTATATTCCTGATGGCCCAACCGGTCTTCCCGGAAACCCTGGGGAAAAAGTTGGGGAAGGGGGATAATCCAACCATTGTAGTGAAGGCAGACTCTCTGGAGATCGATAATAAGAAAAAAGTCGCGACCTTTGCCGGGAATGTGGATGCCAGGAGGGATGATTTCACCATATACTGCCAAAAGATCCAGTTGTTCTATGTGGATCAGGAGTCCGGCGGTTCTTCTAAAAAGATGAAGGTCAGGATCGAGAAAATCGTCGCATCCGGCAATGTGAAAATCCTCCGATCCGGAGGCGGAGAGGCCACAGCGGATAAGGCCGTCTATTACCAGGATAAAGAGATGGCGGTCCTTACCGGTAACCCCGTCGTAAAGCAGGGAAATAACTCGGTGGAAGGATCCCGAATAACACTGTATATGAAGGATAACCGAAGTGTTATAGAGGGGTCGGAAAACCGGAAGGTGAAGGCTGTTTTGGCTCCTAGATAGAACGAGGGTTCCCTTGGCCGCGAATAAAGATGTCCTCGAATCAAAAGATCTGGTCAAAACCTATAGCGGGAAAAGGGTGGTTGACCATATTGACCTGGTCTTGAACCGCCATGAAATAGTGGGCCTGCTGGGGCCTAACGGAGCCGGCAAGACGACCACCTTTTTTATGATAATCGGGATGATAAGGCCTGACCAGGGCCGCGTGTACCTTGATGGGGAGGACATTACCCGGGATCCCATGTACTTGCGGGCGAGGAAAGGAATCAACTACCTTGCCCAGGAACCCTCTGTTTTCAGGAAGCTGACGGTTGAAGAGAATATCCTGGCCATTATGGAAAGCCTTGATATACCGCGCCAGGAAGTCGGGGACCGCATCCGCCTGTTATTGTCGGACCTGAACATAAGCCACCTGTCCAAACAGAAGGCCTCTTCCCTTTCCGGGGGAGAGAGGAGAAGGCTGGAGATCACCCGGGCCCTGGTAACGGAGCCCAGGTTCATGCTTCTGGATGAGCCCTTTGCAGGCATTGACCCCCTGGCTATCAATGACATCAAAGAGATTATCAGAGGATTGAAAGACCGAGGCATCGGAATTATTATATCGGATCACAACGTCAGGGAGACGCTGGATGTGTGCGATTCCGCCTATATCGTCAGCCAGGGCCGAATCATCGAATCCGGTCCTCCTGAAAAGATCGTAGAAAGTGAGATCGCACGGTCCACTTATCTGGGGGAAGATTTCAATCTGTAGCTTCAGAAACCACAAGTGACTAAAGTGCCTAGAATAAAGAGGCCATGGTAACAACTTTTTTGGACTGACCTTTATGGCGTTACAACTGAAACAAACCTTGAGCCTGACCCAGCAGTTGATCATGACCCCCCAGCTGCAGCAGGCCATAAAACTCCTTCAGCTCTCGAGGCTTGAGCTGCTCGATACTATTTATAATGAAATGGAAACCAACCCAATGCTGGAGGAAAAGGCCACGGATGAACCCGAGGAGGAAAAGGCCCCGGAACCTGCTGAGGATAAAGAGGTGGAACTCCCCGAGGTCTCGGTTGAGGAGACCACCAGAGACCAGGACCTTGACTGGGAGAGTTATCTTTCCGAATACAATACAGGGTGGGCGGAAGCGTCCTATGAAGAAAGAGAAGGCCCATCCTTTGAAAGCCTCACTGCCCAGAAGACCAACCTCAACACCCATCTCATGTGGCAGATCAGCATGGGGAATTTCAGCGACCTGCAGAAGGAATTGGGTGCCTATATCATCGGGAATCTGGATGACGATGGCTACCTGGTGACCTCTGTGGAGGAGATATCCTCTGCCACAGGAAATTCGGAAGAAAGTGTACGTGAGACCCTCCAATTGATTCAGCAGTTTGATCCCGTTGGTGTTGCAGCCCGGGACACCAGGGAATGCCTCCTGATCCAGTGCAGGTTTCAAAATCTTGCGGGGTCCCTTGTCGAAAAAATCCTCCTGGATCACATGGACAAGCTGGAGAACAAAAAATATGACCGCATCGCCAAGGGCCTTGGCGTCACCATTCAGGATGTTCTTTCGGCCATCTCCATCATCCAGACCTTTGAACCAAAACCGGGGCGCAGCTATCAAACCGAAGAAACCATGTATATCAGTCCTGATATCTACGTTTTCAAAGTCGGGGATGACTACCAGATTCTATTGAATGAGGATGGATTGCCCAAGCTGAGGATCAATGCCTATTATCGTCGCATCCTCTCCAGTAAAGACTCCTATGGAGATGGGACCAAAGAGTATATTCAAGACAAACTCAAATCAGCCGCCTGGCTGATCAAAAGTATTCATCAACGTCAAAGGACGATCTACCGTGTGACCGAAAGTATCGTACGTTTTCAAGAGGATTTTTTTGAAAGTGGCGTCAGCTATCTCAAACCTCTGGTTCTCCGTGATGTGGCGGAAGACATTGAGATGCATGAGTCGACCATCAGCAGGGTAACCACCAACAAATATGTGCATACACCTCAGGGGGTTTTTGAACTCAAGTATTTTTTCAACAGTGCCATCAGCAGCCTTGATGGTGATTTCATCTCCTCTGAAAGTGTAAAAGATCACCTCAAGAATATTATAAAGGCCGAAGACGCCAAAAAGCCCTTTAGTGACCAGGAGGTTGCGGATCTCCTAAAAAAATACAACATCAATGTCGCCCGGCGCACGGTGGCAAAATACAGGGAGAGCCTGGGTATCTTGCCATCGCGAAAGAGAAAGATGCCCTACTGATTGCCCTTTTCAGGACGGTCCCGAAGAAACCTGTTGCCGGCCTGGAGGATATCTAAACAGTTTGACATTGACCGCTTTTTCTGCTAGGCAAGCTTCTTTTTCTCAGGAGGAATAACCATGGATATCACTGTCACATTCAGACATATGGAACCAACGGAAAGCCTTAGAACCTATGCAGAGGAAAAGGTATCAAAAATCAATAAATACCTTGATTTCCCTGTGGAAGCCCATATTGTACTCACGGTCGAAAAATTCAGGCATGTGGCGGATGTCACTCTGAGTCTCAATGGAACGATGGTCAAAGGTGTGGAAGAGACCGAAGACATGTACTCGGCCATTGATCAGGTCATGGACAAAATTGAGATCCAGGTGAAAAGACTCCGCTCCAAGGAGAGAAGCAGAAGAGTTGACAGCAAAAAAGGCGATGACGCCCTTGAGACGGAAACAGAAGGCCCTTCCGGACCTTCTGCCGAAGAGCCCGGTATCATGGTCGAGAAACTGGATGCAAAACCGATGGATCCTGAGGAGGCGGCGATGCAACTCAATATGATGTCCCAGGACTTCCTGGTATTCAGAAACTCGCGTTCAAGGGAAATTAATGTCCTTTACAAACGCAGGGATGGAAACCTCGGCCTGATCGAGCCATCCGCTTAATACGAGAGACCTGATTGAAATGAGATTATCGGAATTATTAGAAGAAAACAATATTATACCTGATCTCAAGGCAAAGGATAAAAAAGGGGCACTGGAGGAATTGGCCCAGGCCATGGTCAGTCAAAAACCCTATCTCGACAAGGGGGCCCTGGTAAATGTCCTGCTGGATAGAGAACGTCTCGGAAGTACCGGCATCGGTGACGGTGTGGCCATTCCCCATGGCAAGTTTCATGGAATTGAGCAACCTATTATATCCTTTGGACGGAGCCGGAAAGGGCTTGACTTTGAGTCTATGGATGGCGAGCCGGTCTATCTTTTTTTCCTTTTGGTAGCTCCTGAGAATTCGGCAAGTATCCATTTGAAGGTCCTTGCCAAGATCGCTCGAATATTAAAAAACAGCTCTTTCAGGAAGGTCTTGATTGAGGCCCGGACCCAGAAAGAGATCTATGAGACCATTATTCAGAACGACAAAGATTTTTAAAAAGAGTGTGATGGCAAAACCATGATTGGCCTGCTGATCATAACCCATTGCGACCTGGGCAAAGAGTTCATGAACGCTGCTGAGTTCATCGTGGGGCGAATAGGGACGGCTGACACCATCTCCATAACCCAGACCTCGGAGAGCAAAGAGATAAGGGACATGATCGAGGAGAAGATCGCTAATCTGGACCAGGGCGATGGGGTTATTATCCTGACCGATATGTTCGGCGGCACGCCTTCCAACATCGCATTGTCATTCCTGAACGAAGAAAAAGTGGAGGTCCTCACCGGCGCAAATCTCCCCATGGTGATTGCCCTCGTCCAAAACCGTGAGAATCTGAGTCTCAAGGATCTGGCGGAAAAAGCCCAGGACGCGGGAAAGCTCGGTATCTCCTTGGCGGGGAAATTACTGGAGTTGAAATGACCTCCATCGAAGACATCACACCTGAAAATTACCACATTCATCTGGATAACATTCTTGAAATAGAGAACCGCTCCTTTCCCTCCCCCTGGAGCCAAAGGGCATTTATCCAGGAAATAGAAAATCCCATTTCCCATATATGGGTCCTTTTGGCTGATAATCAACTGGTGGGATATATCTGCTTTTGGTTGTTTGATCGGGAGATTCAGCTCATCAATATCGCTGTTCATCCGGATGAGAAGGGAAAAGGCCTTGGGCGCCATCTCATGACCAGAATGATTGAAACCGGCTTATCCAAAGGTTCCCAGTACATCTGGTTGGAGGTCAGGATCTCCAACCTGCCTGCAAAACGCCTCTACCACAGGCTGGGCTTTGAGGAGATCGGGCGAAGGCGGGGCTACTACCGAGAAACAAATGAGGATGCCATTGTCATGGTCCTCCCGCTTCAGCAGAAAGAAAGTGTAAGGAGAATATCCAACTAGTATCTCGGATCGTAAATACCTGGACTAAAACGTGTAAGCCAGTGAATGAAAACCGGATTCATATGCGCCAAGGCACACGGGATAAGGCGCACGGATAAGGAACGTCAAACTGTCTTTTTTCACCTTGAGCCCTATGCCTTGAGCCGTTCGCCATGTCGATGGCGCACTGTATTTATATCAACTATTGGATGTATTGGCCCATTAAATGAAGATACGGGCCAATAGCTTTTATCAGCCGTATACCCTAATTATAATAGTATGGAGGAGGTAAGAAATGTCGCTAAAAATAGGAATTAACGGTTTCGGCCGCATCGGCAGAATGGTTTTCAGGGCAGGTTTTGCGAACCCGGATGTAGAATTTGTCGGCATCAATGATTTGACAGACCCGTCCACCCTGGCACACCTGCTAAAATATGATTCTACCCATGGGATCTTTGATGCCGAGGTCACTGCGTCTGAAAAGGGCCTCGCAATCAATGGAAAGGAAATCCCGATCTACACGGAAAAAGACCCCGGGAACATCCCCTGGGGGGATCTGGGCACTGAAATGGTGATGGAGTGCACGGGCCTGTTCAGGGACAAGGGGTCCGCGTCGGCCCATCTGAAATCCGGTGTCAGCAGGGTGATCATCTCCGCACCGGCCAAGGATCCGGATATCACCATCGTGATGGGCGTTAACAACGAGGATTATGATCCGGATAAACACCATATCCTATCCAATGCCTCCTGCACCACCAACTGCCTTGCCCCGATGTGCAAGGTTCTGCTGGACAAATTCGGGATTGAGAAGGGTCTCATGACCACAACCCATTCCTACACAGGGGATCAAAGACTGCTTGATTTCCCCCACAAGGATATGCGAAGAGCCAGGGCGGCTGCCCTCTCCATGATCCCGACAACGACCGGGGCGGCCAAGGCCGTTTCCCTCGTCCTTCCGGAACTGGTCGGAAAACTCAATGGAATGGCTATCAGGGTACCCACACCCAATGTCTCTGTGGTGGACCTTGTGGCCCAGTTGAGCAAACCCGCCACCGCAGAGGAGATCAACGGGGCATTTAAGGAGGCCGCAGAAGGAGACCTGAAGGGCATTCTCGCTTACTGTGAAGAACCTCTGGTTTCCATTGACTTCAACGGAACCAGCACATCCTCCAATGTGGATGGGCTCTGCACCATGGCCCTTGGGGATATGATCAAGGTCCTTTCCTGGTATGACAACGAATTCGGTTATGCGGCCCGTATGGTG
>JAFDIX010000675.1 GCA_019307805.1 Deltaproteobacteria bacterium
GCATCTCCTGACAACCTGCAGCAAAGGCCTTCTGCCATTTCTCCGGATGGATGTCACTGAACAGACCGTTATTGTAAGTGCGAATCTCGTAGGTGTCGGAATAGCTTCCCATCGGGGTAAGGGTGCCATTGTCCACACTGAAAACAGCCATTTTCAGGCCTGTTGTCCCTACATCGACACCGAGTATGGTCATGGAAAGTACACCCCTCTAAGATCCCGCCCTCGGGGATTTTTTCTCACCCAGAGACCACAGAGTTCACAGAGTTTTGGGTTTTTCTCTGTGCCCTTTGAGAACTCTGCGAGAGAAATTTAATTTTGATTTTGCTGCCTTTTGTTCAGGCCTTGAGCAGGTCTTGATATTCGCTTCTGTTCAGGTGTCCTTGAAAGGTCCGCATCACAATCCCCACCTTGGCGTTTTCAGGGAGCCCGAGCCCTTCCAGAATATGTGTGCTCAATGCATCGAGGTCTGCTGAAGGGTAATCCGCCTTTGCCTTTAAAACCACTTCATGGATGTGCTGGAAATAGCCTGTGGCATCTTCCATGAGTTTGTAAAGGGCATCTCCGTGACAGGGTGCATCCCAGGAGGTGAGCAGGACGTCCAGTCCCTTGATGTCCATGAGTTTTCTCGTGGACTGAATGGATACCAGAGGGTCATCATAAATAGGGACTGCCCCTGGAATGGGGACGGCGTCCCCGGAAATGAGGGCATTGTCTTCAGGATAAAGGAGTGAGATAGATCCTTTGCTGTGGCCCGGGGTGTGTATTACATTAAGGCTTTTTCCATCTCCCAGATCAACGGTATCCCCATCCTTCAACTGCCGATCCACCTTTGTGGGGCCGGGAATCAGGGAATAAAGGTTGACGATGGGGCGTTCCTTGTATTGCAGATCTATATCCTGGATCCAGGGGACGTCATCCGCATGTATGGCGACCGGGCATCCTGTTTCTTTCACAACGGCAGGAGCCCCGCCAATGTGGTCGGGGTGGGCATGGGTGATTACCAGGTTGGATATCTCCGCCGGGTTTCTGCCGGTTTCCCTGACATAATTAAATATCATCTCGTGGGAACCGGAGACACCTGCATCAATGAGGCATATTTTTTCCCCATAGATGAGGAAGGCGTATACTGATCGATCCAGGGTTTTCCCGGGAGTCAATTCCAGTTTAAAAGGTATTTTGAGTGCGTGAATGTGATCGGTAATCTGCATATCTGTTTGCCTCCAAAGAAAATGATGTGTCAGTTGCCTTTTTCAATCTTGCATGGGTCTACTTTTTTCGTCTCAAGAGAGGCATAATCAAGGGACTGGTGAACGAAAAGAAAGCGATAATAATAAAGGTAAGGCAGATTGGATGGGTGATGAATATCATGGGATCCCCGGATGAAATGATGAGGGACATCCTGAGATGTTCCTCGAGGTTCGGGCCCAGGATGATGGCCAGGAGCATGGGGACTACGGGGAAACCGTACTTTTTCATAAGGTAGCCGATGATCCCAAAGACGAACATGATACCTGTGTCGAAAAAGGAGGTTTGCAGGGCGTAGGTGCCCACGACGCAAAGGGTGGCGATGATAGGAAGCAGCACCCTTTCGGGAACCTTAAGAATCCCCACCCATAGTTTGATAGTGGACATGGTCAGGCAGAGATTCATGATGTTTGCCACGAGGAAAGCCCAGAAAACGCTGTAGACAAATTGGGGGCTCGTTTGAAAGAGCAGGGGACCGGGAATTAATCCCTGGATCATCAGTGCGGCCAAGAGAATGGCAGTGATAGGATCTCCGGGGATACCGAGGGTCAACATGGGAATGAGAGCGCCTCCGGCCACTGCATTGTTGGCTGCTTCGGGTGCCGCCACGCCTTCAGGTTCCCCCTTGCCGAATTGATCCGATTTTTTGGAAGTTCTTTTGGCGTAATCATAGCTGAGGAACACGGCAATGGGGCCTCCGGCACCCGGAATGGCGCCAATGCCGGTACCGATGGTGGCCCCGATGAGCATGGCTTTAAAGAGTTTGAAAAGATCCCGAATCTTGGGCAGCACCCCGGATATCTTTGATTTGTAGGCGGGAATGACCTGAACATTTCCCGCAATGCCGACCAGGATCTGAGGGATGGCAAAGAGGCCGATCATAGCAGGCAAAAAGGATACTCCTGCTTGAAGATCAATGACTCCAAATGTAAATCGAGGCGTTCCCATCATGGGGTCTAGGCCGACCGTCATGATAATAAGGCCGAGTATGCCGGACATGAGGCCCTTAATCACGGATTGCTGCCCGAAACTGCATATGAGGGTCAGCCCCAAAAGCACCAGGGCAAAGAGCTCCGGAGCGCCGAATTTGAGAGCTACTTTGGCAATAAGTGGAGAGATGGAGGCGAGGCAGGCAAGTCCGAAAATGCCCCCAAAAAAGGATGAGGTAACGGCCGTTCCCAGGGCCTCCCCTGCGCGACCTTTTTTGGCCATCTCATGCCCGTCAATGGCTGTCGCTGATGCCGAAGGGGTGCCGGGGATGTTCAGCAGGATTGCGGAAAGCGAACCGCCTGTCATCCCGGCGGCATAGAGTCCCAGAAGGAGACATACGGCGGTGACGGCAGGGAGGTTAAAGGTAATAGGCAAAAGGAGCACCATGCCCAACGAAATGGTGAGTCCGGGTGTGGAACCGATGAAAAGGCCGAAGGCCACACCTAT
>JAFDIX010000676.1 GCA_019307805.1 Deltaproteobacteria bacterium
TCTTGGGGAAGGATGATGTCCCTTGCTTTGACAAAGGAGTCTATCTGCCCTGAAAAAAAGCGGGCATCATCCTGTTCTTCTTCCTTTGCGATGAGCCTTTGCTGGAGTTCCAGGGAAACATAACCTATGGGGTTCTGCACAGACTCGGGAAACCGCCTGATGATCTTACCCCGGGCCAGGGACAACTTCCCCGTGAGAGAGCCGACCAGGGAGGATTTTCCGGCGCCGTTGGGTCCCAAAACCGCCCATTGCTGATTTTTTTCAATGGACCAGGAGGTGCCGTGGAGGAGAAATGTGGTCCCCACACGAATGGTGGCATCCTGCAGCTCGATAACCGGTGGTTCCGTTTCTTCTTTGGGTCTCGTGGTTTCCACAATAGGTCGTTGCCTTTTATTTGAACTCGGGAGGCTTCTCCCGCCAGAGGTCTTCCTCTTGAACGGTGTAGTCCAACCGTTCTACGGTAATTTCTTTTTTAATCTGGGCAAAGAGATCCCGGACCTTTGCCAGCCTTCCGCCGTCCATTTCCCTCGCCTTTCGGGTGTAAAAGCCTCTCTCCACCTCTGATCCCCTGTCAGTCACTTCCCTCTCCACAAGGTGGGGTATTGATTCCTTGAATTCACAGAGAAGCTTGCCCGCAAAAATCATGAAGAGCACCCCTGCCTTTTCCAGGATATCCGCATCGTACAAAATTTGGGCCTCTTTTGTATCGGGAAGCGTGGCCTTTCCCTTGTGGGCCAGAATACAATGCCCAACGGCCTGCCGTATTTCCTCTTCAAATCCCAGTTCCTCCAGGATTTCCTGGGCGAGTTGGGATCCGGCCACATCGTGACCCAAGGCCTCTACATCGGGAGAGCAAAAGCCGATGTCATGCAACAAGACGGCCGGGATAAGGATGCTGTAATCAACGTTCCCTTCATCTTCCGCAATAACCAATGCCCGGTAGAGGTCGCGCATCACGTGGACGAAGTTGTGGTGATAGAAGTCGAATTGTCCATAGCGGCGTTTTGCTGTGAGATAGACTTCCCTCAGGCGGGGATCTCTTTCAACATGTGCATCAAGGGTCTCTTGTAATTTGTTATTTTCCATTTTTCAGTTTTGCCTTTTCCAGAAGAGTTTCAAAGACCGCAAGTATTTCTTCTATAAACTTAGGATCGTTGACGTGGGCATCAATTTCGCGAACAGAGATGTCCGGTTTCAGATTATCCTTCAGGGTCTGCACAAAGGCCTTGTCCGCCTCCGGATCCCGGAAGTGAAGTCCGTCTTTGTTGTAAAAGGAATAACCGCCGACGGGGATAGCGACGATGACCGGGGCAATGGCCTGGTTAAGCCGCTCCGCCATGACATTGGCCACCCGGATCATCTGTTCCTTGTTGAGACGGACCAAAGTGATGTTGGGATTGTGGGGCACATTGGGCTGGGACCGGTATTCTTCTGGAACGGTCTCAGGTCTTCCCAAAGTGATAAGATCCAGGGCTCCCGGTACCACAAGACGTGGAACGCCCTTGAGACCTCCGGCAAGCAGGCGGTTGGAATCCCCCGCGTGAATACCTCCGAAAATCTCGTCCGTTATTTCATGGGTGCTCAGATCGAACAGGGCGTCCAGCATGTCTTCAACCGCCAGTTCCTCCATGGCCTTTCCACCGGTCCCGTTGGAGTGAAAGGAGAAAACCTCGTAACCCTGTTCCTCCAACCTTGGTTTGATGGCGAGGGCGGCAGGGGTCGTCTGTCCGTAGATGGTGATACCCACCTTGAGTCGGTCCGTCTCCTCTTCAATGGTATCGGCATCAGCCATGCCCACGACGGCGCCCGCAGCATTGGCCAGGATGCGTCGTGTCAGGGAGTTGAGGCCAAGAATGTCCACGACCGAATGCATCATGGTGAGATCCCTGGTCCCTGTGTAGATACCAAAGGGGGCTTGACCCGAGGCGACCGTAGAGACCATCATCTTGGGTACACCGAGGGGGAGGGCACGCATGGCAAAGGTGCATATCTCAGTCCCCTGTGCCCCACCAAGGCCGATAACACCGCATATCCTGCCGGTGTCGTGAAGCTCTCTCAGGATTTTAGCAGACCCTTTGCACATGGCCCTGATACCCCGGTTGCGGGTCTCCTTTTCAACGCTTCGTGCGGCCAGTTCCGCCCGGTCTTCGCCTCCTTCTCTCGCGATATCATCTGCAGATACATCCGGGAGGGGGGCCGAAGGGTCCTGTCTGTCCAGGATCCCGGTGTCCAGCAGGACAACGCCGTAGCCTGCTGCCTCGATCCGCGACTTGACGAATCCGGCTTCCGGTCCTTTGGTGTCCAGGGTTGATATGACGGCAATATTCTTTTTGGGCATGGTTTTTGGGCCTCATCCTTTACAAATAAAGGGTTTCAGTAGTACCACTCTATTCCTCACATATAAAAAGTGGGACGGGGGCACGAGGGTACGGTGGTCTCAAATCCAAGTGAGGTTATATGCGCCCTCCGTACCTTCGTCCCCCTCGTACCCCCGTGCCTCGCAGTGGAACGGTGGCACGGTGGCACGGGGGTCTCAAATCCAAGCGAGGCTTTATGTGCCCTCCGTCCCCCCGTCCCCTCGTCCCGCCGTTCCGTCGTACCTCCGTACCTATAGCGGTAGGAGGCGAACGGTGATACGAAACCCACAAGAGGCTTTTATTCGCCCGCAGATACTAAATGACTTCCACCTTGATCTTCTTGACCTCTTCAATGAATTCGGCCATGATCTCCGCTTTTTTATAAATAATTTTCTTGCCTTTCTCAGCCGTTGCCCGAAAGGGGTTCCCCGGGTTACCGATCAGCCCGGTATCGCTGTATTCCTGATGATCCATGGGCACCCAGGCGACATCCTTGCCGTTCATGGTGAGGAAAGGGGATCCGTTTGCTTTGGTGAACTTGTCGCTTACATCCGAGATCCATTTGGGCGGATGGGTGTAGTCCTTATCCGTCCTTTCCATATGGACGATTTTCTTTCCATAGAGCTGCTCGAAATAGAGACACTCTGAAGCCTCTACCTCGCTGGCATGCCACCCCGGTGCCTCCTCCGGCGGGTTTTCAATGAGGTCGGTATCGGACAGGAGATGGGGGACGGCCTCGGCATCATTACGGTAACAGCAAATAAAGGCGCCCGTTTCATAGCGCAGGGCCCGCAGGGCCGGGTCCACGGCTTTCATATTGGAGGTGTGCCCTGTGGCAAAGATGAGTTTATTAAAGCCGTTGTGAATGAGCGATTTTCCAATATCATAGAGTACGTTCTGGTAGGTCGAGGCACTGAACGTGATCGTCCCTGAGCCAATACCGGGTGGGTGAAGGTGCTGGGGCGAATAACCCACGGGAATGAGCTGGGAATAGGGGACATTGGCCATCTCTGCGGCGATCTGGCAGGGCAACTCCGTGGCCAGGCTGTCGGTACAGACCGGACAATGCCTTCCGTGTTGTTCCGTGCTGCCCAGAGGGATGATCACGATGTCCGTTTCTTCCAGCCACTCGCGCACATCCAGGTATCCACACCGGAAAAGGTTATAGATTTTCTCTTCCTTGATTTCTTTTTGTTCTTCCCACTCCATTTTCTTCCTCCTCTCTGGAAATAAAAATATTGGTTTTGTTAATGCATGAGATATTAAAAACCATCAGAATATGGTTTACAATTGAAAAACTCGTTGGAAGTCGAAAATGAGACGGCAAATTAAAAAGCTCCAAATGCAAGGCTTGCGAATCTTGAGGAATGAGGCGTACTTACAGTACGCCGCAATGACGAAAGATGAAGCGTAACGCAGCAGTTGGGCTTTTTACGAAGCCGTCACAATTTGTTCGTTAACCGGATCAGGGCTGCCCTTCGGTGGGCATCCATGGTCTCAAACTCTGCCTGGCGAACAGAGTAGGGCGCAAGGACCTTCATTCCCTGCTCATCCACCCATTGATGGGTGATTACTTTCAGAAAATGACCGACCCACAGTCCTCCTGTGTAGCGGGCACAGCGTCCGGTAGGCAGTATATGGTTGGTACCGGCTACCTTGTCGGCAAACACCTCTGCAGCCGCTTCACCCAGAAAAAGAGACCCATAGGAAGTGAGCAGGGGCAAAAGGGCTTTTGGATCTTTTGAATGGACCTCCAGGTGTTCCGGGGCATATTCATTTGCCCAGGCACAGGCCTCCTCCAGGGTCTCCACCACCACCACATCCCCCTTGTCTTCCCAGGACGG
>JAFDIX010000677.1 GCA_019307805.1 Deltaproteobacteria bacterium
AGCGGCACGACCTGAGCCATTCGGCCTCGAGCTCATGGCCGAGAGGCTCGCCGACAGGTCTCATGGCCGAGGGGCCTCTAGGTCGTACGATTGAGTATTGGAATTTGAGATTTATGTCAATATCCGGGTCCTGAAGGCAATGGCTAGGGCGTGCCTCGGTCCACCCGGGGCCGTCTGATCTTGAGCGCGAGGGGAACGACCGCCACATTTGCCGCTGCAAGGACAAGCCAGGCCAAACGGTAATCGCCATAAATATCATAACACCTTCCTGTCAATAGAGGGCTGCTCATGGACCCGATAATCATAATGGCCATGAGGGTCCCCTGGATAGATCCAAAGGCCCGGCTTCCAAAATACTTTGCCTGTATCGTGAGTCGCAGGGTGAGCACCCCGCCGTAGGCAGGGCCGAAAATGACGATAAACAGGGCAGCCCACAAGATATCACCCGCCCCGGTCAGAAATATAAGACCCAGGGCCTGCAACATCATTCCGGCGGCCAGAAGATATCGGTCATCAAAGCGGTTGCTGAGCCACCCCAGCCCGAACCTTCCGGTGATGCTTATAAAGACCAGGGAAGAGGCGATGAGGCTGGCCCCTTCCCGACTAAAATCCACGCTGATCAGATAGGGCATCACATGGACAATGATCGCGTGGACGGTTGCTGCTGAAACCGTGACCACAAGCGCAATACCCCAGAAGGCCCTGGTCCTCCAGGCCTCCCGAAGAGTAAAGCCTTCAGCAACTCCAGGGGCACCCTTATCCGCGTCTTCCACAGGGTCCTGGACAGCCTTCATGGGCACTTCACCGTCCGGGAGCAGGCCATAGGGCTCTGGGCGATGTCTGACAAAGAGGGACAGGGGGATGCCGATCACCCATGTGCCAAACCCTGTGAACACCAGTGTCAAGCGCCATCCATAGAGGTTGATGAGCACGTTGGCGAGATAAATCATCCCGCCTCCAAGTCCGATGGCCCCGGACATTATTCCAAATGCCGTTCCGCGCTTTTTCAAAAACCAGTTGGCTACTGCGGTCCATCCGGGAACAGGAAATAAAAGGCTGGACCCGATGGAAAGGAACACAAAAAGCAGATAAAAACTCCACAGGGAATGGATTTGACTCAGAAGTATGAAGCCCAGTCCGGTGAGGATGCTTCCCACAAAGAGCAGCCTCCGGGCCCCGAAGCGGTCGGCGGCGAAACCGACTATTGGGGATGCAATCCCTCCTTCGATACTTCTGATGGAGGCGGCAAAGGAGGTGGCCGCATAACTCCAGCCGAATTCTTCCACAATGGGGTTGAAGAAGGCCGTAAAAGAATAGTAAAAGGTCCCTGCGCCCCACAAATGGATCACGCTGGTTGCCAGAACGACCCACCATCCGTAAAAAACCCTGTTCAGCATCCAATCCTACCTTACATCCGGATTTGTCTTTTCTCTTCTCTCACAGAGTTCGCAAAGATCACAGAGACAAATAAAATGGTCTTTCTCTGTGTGCTCTGCGATCTCTGCGAGAAATTTTCCTGGAAATCCATAACGCCCGACTGACCCTGACCCTGAGAACAGGGCTTTTCATGATAGTACAAATAGGGGCACATCATAATTATCAGGTCTGTAATGGTAAAGGGAATTATGAAAAGAGGCCCGGTTCTGGCAATATGTCGGCCCATCTGCTAAAATAAATGGAAATTATACCGGCTCACATATTTAAAAAGGAGGGTAAAACCGCAATGAAAATAGATGTACATGCTCATTATATCCCCAGGGATTGTTTTGGTGTCGTTGATGCAAGCGGACGTGAAGCGGGCCCTGCTATCGCAACGGATAGCTCGGGACAGGAATCCGTGAGTATGGGTGGTGTCAATCTCGGTCCGATAGCGCGTTTGATGTATGATCCGGAAACACGCATAAAGGAGATGGATAAGATAGGCCTTGATATGCACGCTCTCTCTGTTTCCCCCCTTAGTTTCTTTTACACTCTTGATGCGGAACAGGGTTTAAGCCTCAGCAAGAGGCAAAATGATTGTCTTGCTGAATGGGTAAAAGCTTACCCGGATCGTTTTGTAGGCATGGCTACCGTACCCATGCAGGAGGCAGGTAAGGCCGTAGCCGAGCTGGAGCGGGCTGTTACTCAACTCGGATTCAAAGCGGTGGAGATAAACACCAATATGAATGGCAAAAACCTGGATGAGCCGGAATTTCTACCATTCTTTGAAAAGGCTCAAGCTCTGGGCGTTCCTGTTTTTCTGCATCCCCATTATGTAATTGGAGCGGCAGACAGATTGAGCAGGCACTACCTGATAAATCTGATAGGTAACCCTACGGATACTACTATCGCTGTGGCCAGCCTGATTCTGGGTGGAGTGATGGAAAGGTTCCCCAGGCTTAAGATAGTCTGCGCTCACGCCGGGGGCACAACGCCCTTTATCAAGGGACGATGGGACCACGCCTATCATCACTTGTTCGGCACCAAAATAGATATTCCTCATCCTCCGAGCGAGTATATTAAGAGGCTCTATTTTGATACTATTACCCACTATAAGCCGGCATTGATGTATATGATAAACGACCATGGTGTAGACCATATCGTTTTGGGGAGTGACTATCCGTTTGATATGTCTGATTTAGACCCGGTAAGCACGGTTAAAAACCTGGGATTGACTGCCGGTGATGAAGAAAAGGT
>JAFDIX010000678.1 GCA_019307805.1 Deltaproteobacteria bacterium
GCAGGGTTCAGAAAATCAGTGCCGTCCATTCCTAGTAATCGGCTCGGGATCTCAAGCAAAACACGGCCCTCTTCTTTGAATAGTTTAATACTATTCCTGGCGTACTCGTATTCTTTGAGATAAGGCCCCATGATACCCGCCAATTTACCGCAACAGGGACTGAAGCCGCCCTCTTTTTCGCGATAGATCCTCCCCATTGTCTTGGTCTGATGGTCGTATCCCGTGTGGCTTCCCATCACATAAACTAAATTCTTAGCGTGATGCGCGGCCGGGACAATAGCCTCCACATCAAGTTCGGCCCCCACCCGTCCTCCGACAAAAGGGGACGCTCCGAAGCTCGCCAAGAAGTAAAGGGCCTTTAGTCTCTGGCTCTCATCCGCACATTCAACCATTACGGGTAAAGTTCCAGCCAAATCAAAGTTGCAATGATGTATCGCCACTTCCCTGAGCTTTCCAAAAAAAGAGGCCAGAGAGTATTGACGGAACATGACTGATCCGTTGTCCGGGATAATGCTGGGACTCCTTAGGTAATCCATATAGCCATAAACCTCCTTGACTTATTATGGCCTGTCGTTTTGCAACCCGTCACCGTCAGGAGAAAGACCTCCATAGAACGCTGGCACGCCCAGCCCCATATCGGTGTTTGGACATCCACCAACTCTAGCCAAGACCCCAATAATGCTCCTGACTACGGAAAAATTGATCTTGGCCTAATTTGAAGCCTTGTCCGATAATGTCGGCAGCTTTGTTAAGAGGTCTGCTGACAAATACCCGGGTACAAGATACCAAGATGTTTCTTCAACAACATCAAGACATCCAGGTTAGGTCTATACTTGCCGAAACACTTGAAGGGACCATTCCCTCATAACGAGCCGGACACGATGGCTATTCTTTCAGCACAGACCTGGGTGACGATATAATATCAGACACCTTGGCCGCACGAATGAGCTCTTCTTGTTCTGCTTTTCTCTGGTAGCCCCTGTTTATTTTCGAGACCAGTGCTTCATTGTTACAGGGTTTCATGAGATAATCCAAGGCACCCAGTTGCATCCCTTCGATTGCTGTTTCCATGGTTGCGTTTCCAGTTAGCATGATCACTTCGGTCAACGGCTTTATCCTTTTGATTTCACGAAGGGTCTCGATGCCGTCAATGCCCGGCATTTTGACGTCTAGTATGACGACATCGAAATTGTAACCCTTTACCTTTTTGAGAGCGTCTTCACCGCTTAAGGCTGTTGTCACATCGTAGTCACGGATGGTCAAACGCTCAGCCATGGACTCTGTAAATTCCTTTTCATCATCAACGATTAAAATTCTGGTTTTCATTTCCGTACCTCCTCTCAGTACTGTTTGTTAAGTAAGTTGCAATAGAACTTTCAGCGTCGCAACTTTTCGTTTGGCACTTTACACATCAGATGGCAAAAACTTGACTCGCTTATCACATTTTGTGACGTTCAGTAAACCCGTTTTCCTTGTGTCTTACGCCCGCAGCTGCTGTCCCCATAAACCAATGCCAACAACATGCAGGTTCCCTCGCCCTCGAGCATTACCATCGACGGCCTCTCTTGTCATTGCCCGTCGCATCTTCTAAGCGCCTCTCACCCCCTTCCATTCGAAGTGCCCGTCACCGGAGGGGCTACTCATGAATAGCCCAGCAGCTCATCGATGAGTGTGTGCATCCTATTAGCCCCGTCTATGGCAATGGTGCGCTTATTGCATTTCTAAAACTGTATCTGGACTCTCTTCGTGTGCCTCCCTTCCTCCTTGATGGAAAGGAAGAGCTTGCACAATCGCTCACACCAGATGCGCACATTTTTTTCAAAGGTCGGGCAGTCGCCCAAAACCTCCAAAATATCGCTCGGCTTCATGTCCGGGGCCTTGACTGCGATCTTCATGACCGGCTGAGGGCACGTCTGACCCAGGGTATCCAAAAGTACTACCGCCATAATGATTCCTCCCTATTCAAAATCATGGGACTGGATACCCCCTAATCCATATCTCGCGATAGCGTGATAACAAGTTCTCCGGCCTCCACACCAACTTCGAGTTCAGCCTTGAGCGCCTCAAGAAGGGTCTTTTCCCGTTTTGTCGGGAATGTATTCGCCGGCACCTCTGCAAGGCTTCTCAACCCCGTAACTCTGATCCGGGCACCATTTTTCGTTTCCTCGGCTAAGAGTCCAACGGTTTTCCCGCCACCGGCCTCCACCATAGCGAAATCAACACATAGTGAAAGAAGGTTTTGCAGAAAAAAAGGGTTTGTCGTGATCCTAACCGGAGTTGTGGCCAGCATTGGTTCCAGGGTCACACCTCGCATGGAGGCCAATCTGCGGGAAAGCGTGGCTCCAAACTCCAGGATTTCACCCAGGTCAACGTCCTTAATGGATTCATCAACGCTGTGGGCGAATCTGTTCATGGTCGTGACGATGCCATCCGCCCGCCGGATCTGTTTCATTACCTTTTCAGCCAGACCCTTGAGCCGTCCCTGGTCCATGGGCGTCCCTGCCTCTGCTATAAGGGCAAAGTCTTTCAGAAGCCCCGCATGCTCGTTAATAATCGCCAGGACATTCTTGATCTCGTGGGACAAAGAAGCCGATGTTTTTCCATAAAATTGAAGCCCTGTCTCCCCGATGATGTCACTTTTCCAACTCATGGCACGCCTCCTTACTCCTTAAG
>JAFDIX010000121.1 GCA_019307805.1 Deltaproteobacteria bacterium
GATGGGGATATCCAGGCGGCCATTGTCGATTCGGACGGTCTCCTCCAGGATGTCCAGGTCTACCTTTTTGAGTTTTTCCTTGAACCGCCGGACGGTTTCCTCCGGGGTCTGTATTTTATCCTGATCATGGGTGTATTGTTTAAAAGCATCCTGCAAGTTCACTGTATGATTCATTCGTTGGCTCCTAAAATTCCTATCGGGAACTCCTGTGATTTGTGCCGTGTCGGAGGGGTTTGTTTTACAGATTACCAACCCGTGCCGTCAGCGGTCAGCCCAAAAAAAACCTACCATAACCAATGCTGAAGACTTCACACGGCGATCCCTGATCTCCGGGTGAAGGTCAGCCAAGCCTGGAGAGGTTACGGCGCGAGGGCCCTGTTGAGGCTTCCGGTAATGTAGCCTTCCAGATCCAGAGCAATATGCTGAAACCCGATAGCCCGGAATTTCTGCACGATCTCTTTTCTGAATACAGGCGCAATCATCCTTTCCAGGTCCGCAATATTGACCTCTATTCTGGCGACCTTCCCGTGGTACCTCACACGGTACTGTTTAAAGCCCTTCTCAGCGAGAAATGTCTCTGCCTCACCCACCATTCTGAGTTTCTCCTCTGTAATGGTCTCTCCATAGGGGATTCTGGAGGCGAGGCAGGCCATGGCCGACTTGTCCCACGTAGGAAGACCCATTTCCCTTGAGAGAAAACGGATCTCCTCCTTATTTAACTGGGCGTCCAGAAGGGGCGCGATGAGCCCCATCTCCTCGGCGGCCTGCATTCCGGGCCGGTAATCCCCGAGGTCATCCGTGTTGGCGGCGTGGGCCACATGGGCAATGCCCTTTTGATCGGCGATATCAAGCAATTCCCGGGACAGGGATTTCTTGCAGTGGTAGCATCGATCCGGGTTGTTGGCGATGAATTCGGGAATGCAGGTCTCATCCGATTCAAAGAGGATATGGGAAATACCCCTTTGCTCGGCAAAGGCAACGGCCTCCTCCCGTTCCCGGGAAGGGTAGGCGGGGGAGGCGGCCGTGGCCCCTACCACCCTTTCTCCCAGGGCCTCCTGGGCGACGGCCAGAAGGAAGGTACTGTCCACCCCTCCTGAAAATGCCACGAGGAGAGAATCCATCTCACTTAGAAGGCTGATCAGTTTCTTTTTTTTCTTTAAGGCCTTTTCCTTATCCATGTTCCTCCCGTTTCCTAAAACCACTTCATCATTATGGTCACAAACATTGGCGCACCACAGAGACACTGAGTGCACAGAGAAGAGCTTTTGTTTGTCGGGAGATACCGACAAACAAAAGGATTCTGCCCTGAAACCTTTATGCGTTTAGCATTATGGGCAAATACGCTTACTTGTCTCCGGTTTTTGGAAATAAAGACGTCAAGAGCGCCGTGTCATGATCTGAGAGGTTATTTTCGTCTATCGGCACCTCCCGATAGACGAAAAAATCAGTATCCCTCTGTGTCCTCTGTGCCTCCGTGGTGAATAAGTGCGCGTAACCAAGAAACTTTGTACTCAGGATATCATTTTTGAGATCACTAATGCATCATCACCTTCCGGAGGTCAATTCCGTATTTTTTCATGCGGTTCCATACGGTCACCCGGCTCACCCCCAGGAGCCGTGCCGCCTGGGACTGATTCCCGTTACACTCTCTTAGGGCCTCAATGAGGGCCGTCTTTTCGGAGGCATCCTGGGCCTTTGGGGGCATCGTTTCCGGGCCCCGGGCGGCTTTTTTGCTGAACACATTCAGCGGCAACTGATGGAGGTCAATGAGACCCCTTTCGGCAATCACGAAGGCATATTCCAGGGCACTCTTGAGTTCCCGCACGTTTCCAGGCCAGTGATAGGCCATGACACGCTCCATGGCCTCGGGTGTGAGTCCCGTGATCTTTTTCTCCGTCCTGGCGCTGAAGCGCCGAATGAAGGAGTTGACCAGCGGCGGAATGTCTTCCGCTCTTTCACGAAGCGGGGGCAGATGGATGGGAATGACATTGATACGAAAAAAGAGATCCTCCCGGAACATCTTCTGTTGAATCAATTCATCGAGGTCCTTGTTGGTGGCGGTGATAATCCGGGCATCCACAAAAATGGGACGATGGTCCCCCACCCGCTCGAATTGCTTGGCCTCCAGCACGCGAAGCAGTTTGACCTGGATGGAGAGGGGAACATCCCCGATCTCATCCAGAAAGATATCCCCGCCGTTGGCTGCCTCGAACCTACCCAGGCGATGGCGATAGGCCCCTGTAAAGGCCCCTTTGATGTGGCCGAAGAGTTCGCTCTCCAACAGGGCCTCGTTCAATGCAGCGCAGTTAAACTGCACAAAAGGCCCGTCCTTTCTACGGCCCAGCTGATGGATGGCCCTGGCAACGAGGTCTTTACCCGTACCGCTTTCGCCATAGATAATGACCGGGGCATCGCTCTGGGCCGCTTTCTCAATCACCTGAAATATCCTTGCCATGGAATCAGACTTGCCCACGATGCCGTGAAATCCGCCTTCAACCTCAATCTGCAGGGAAAGCTGATCAATCTCGTGGTCCAGTCTGTCCACTTGCGTGAGATCGGTGATGGTCTCCACGGCTCCTATGGTTGCCCCGTCTTCATCCCGCAGCAGGGTGGCATTCTTGATGGCCGGCAGATAGGTGCCGTCCTTTTTCATGACAATACAGCGCTTTCTCACATCCTTCTCCTGCCGGAAGAGGGTGCACCAGTCTTTCCGGCCCTTTTCCATGAGCCGCTCACACGCGTCGCAGTTGAGAATCGAACAGGGCCTTCCCACGACTTCATTGGCCGTGTACCCCAGGAGCCGTTCAAAGGCATGGTTTACGGTGAGAATGGTTCCATCCGGGCCGATCAACATAAGCCCTTCACTCATGGTGTCCAGGATTTTCTTCCAGTGACGATTGATTTCCTGCTCGTTCATGATTGCACCATTTTTTCGTTAACAGCGTGCCGGGGAATGTTAACCCCTGTTTAATCACATGTTAAGGTACCATTTAACACTATCAGGGACAAGGGAAAACCGCTTAAAACATTGTCTTGTAATAACAGGCTGTTATGCAAGCATTGTTTTTGCAGTGTAAAGGGCACGCCTTTTGCATCTTAGCACAGAATCAGAATTGTTTTCCCGGAGTGAGCAATGGCATCAAATGAGTTGGATCTGCGGGGCGTTGTTTTGCCCATCTGTCTGTTGAAATGCAAAACTGCGCTTATGGGAATGGATCCCAGGGAAGAACTGGACATTCTCGTCAGCGATCCCCATGTGGTCGAGGATCTTGTAAAGATCATAAAGCGTTCCCAGGGGATGGCGGTAAGGCCGCGCAGAGAAGGAGATCATTACCGCCTGCGCATATCAGGGTAAACCGGGGACATGACGATCCGGACAACTGCAGGGGCCGGGATCTTTCCGGCCGGCAGAATAAATAGAGCGTTTGAAGAACCCTAGGCGATAACCTTAAAAAGAGGAGTCGGGCCATGAGAAGTATGAAGATTGCAGTATTATTCCTTTTCGCTGTTTTTCTCCTGCTTCCCTATCAGGAAGCAGGTGCGGCAAAGGCACCCCAGACACTGCAGATGCAGAGCAAACGGTGTCTCAACTGCCACAAGTCCTATAAGGATATGAATGATATCCTGACCGGGAACTTCAAGAGCCGTTCGAAGAAGGCCAAGAGCATCCAGATAAGGATCGACAACCGGATGGAACTGGTCAAGTACACCCCTGAAACAACCGTAAAGAATGTACCCAGTATCAAAAAGCTCAAAGCGCCCATGACCGTGAGGGTCCATTTCAAGAGGGTTGGGACAGATCTGGTGGCCACGGAGATCGTGGTAAAACCCAAGATGGAGGTCCCCAAGGACCAGCTTATGACGGTAAAAGAACTGGAGAAGCTGGTGGCCCAGGGACCGGAGAAGGGCGGATATACCCTCGTGGACTCACGACCGCCCATCAAGTTCAATGCAGGACATATCCCGACCTCCATCGCCATACCCTTTCCCAAAATGAAAAAAACGGACAAGCTTCCCAAAGACAAAAACAGTCTGGTGATATTTTATTGCGAAGGGTTCAGGTGAGTGCTCAGTCCAATGGCTGCCAGGGTGGCAGCAAAGAGGGGCTATACCAATATTAAAGTGTTCCACGCCGGTGTGCCCGCATGGGCCGGAGCCGGAAATATCGTGCTCACCACGGATACATTCGTGAAAAAGAGAATGGGCTTTATCGTCCTGATAGACACCAGAGGGCCGGAAGTGGCCAAAAAGGGGTATATTCAAGGGGCTGTGGCCATACGCCTCAATGACATACCCGGGGAAAAGAACCAGTTCCCGGTAGACAGGAAGGCCTACATTGTCCTCTATTCCCAGAATACGAACCAGGCGGCAATGGCCCCCGTTATCAAAGATATTACCAAATGGGGGTACAAACACGTCTACATCCTGGACAGAGGATATGACGGCTGGGTGAAAAATGACGGCGGCATCCAGAAGGACAGGGTGCTTACAAAGATTTACTATCTTCCCAGGCCCCATCCCGGTGAGATCGTGGGGGATGAATTCATGAATATCGTGAATACCAAACCCGATGACGTCGTCATCGTAGATGTGAGGACCAAGGAAGAAGCGGCCATGGGTACCATTCCGGGCGCCGTGAATATTCCCGTGGATGAAATCCAGGTCAGGCTGGTGGAATTGCCCAAGGACAAGGAAATCATTACCCATTGCAGGACCGGTCTGAGGGCGGAGATGGGCTACAGCATTCTGAGGAACAACGGTTATAAAACCAGGTTCCTGAATGACAAGGTGGCCGTCATTGAAGAAAAACTCTATTGCTGTTTCAAATAATGAACCGAGGGCCTTCACCCCTGGTGAAGGCCCTCGGAACAACAGTATAAGGGGAGATATGATGCGGTTGAATATGATAAGTGGAATTCTCGGTGCGCTGTTCCTTGCAGCATTCCTAACCTTTTCTCAGGGGGCCGCAGCGGAAGAGCGGAAACAGTTTGTCCCGGACAAGGCCCAGTGCGCCAAGATGCTTCAGTTCGGCAAACAGGCCTATATGAGAGGCAAATATCTGGACGCCAAGGGGTACTTTCGAAGGGCTGTCCAGGCGGATCCCCGGTCTGCCCTGGCCTGGCAGTACTATGACCTGGCCTCGGTTTTTGCATTGGCGGAAAAGGTGGAACAGGACAAAAAACTGATCGCTCCGGGCGCATCCACAAGACAAGAAGGGGGTAATCTCAAGGCTGCTCCCAAACCTCCCACTCCACCTCCTGCGCCGGCCAAAAAGGCTGGGAAGGAGGAAGAAGAAGAGGAAGGTTGTTAATATTCCAGGTATGGCGGGAGGCACAGAATGAACGAACAGAATGAAGACAGGGTGATGCTGGGCATCCTCAGGAGAGGATACCGAACCATCTTCTTTGAGAACTGGCCCGTGATGCTTGGGGGGCTGCTCATAGGAGTATTGAGTGTGATTACTTTTGCCTGGGCCAGACCCTGGGGAGTGGCTGGGGGCTTAAGAAACTGGGGAGACTGGTTTTTCAGTCTCATCGGCCTGTACGGCAACGCACCCCTTTCTCCCCTTCTATCCACCAACTCCATACTGACGCTCGGCCTTTTGTGGGGGGCCTTTGGATCGGCCCTCATGTCCAGGCAGTTCTCCCTCCGCATGGCCCCGCCCCTGGAAATCATCAAGGGTATTGTGGGGGGAATATTGATGGGCATCGGGGCGGCCATGGCCGGAGGCTGCAATGTGGGGGGATTCTATACCGCCACCAGCGCACTCTCCCTGGGCGGCCTTGCAATGATGGTGGGATTGCTGATAGGTGCCTTCCTGGGATTGAAATACCTCTACTGGGAACTGGAACATCTTCCTACAGGATCCGCCGGGGGTGCAATCGAAACAACAAAGGAGAAGGGGTTTGACTGGCGTGCCATAGAGCCCTATATTGGCGCAGTAGTCATGCTTGGGGCATTTGTGATTGCGGCGATATATGCCCGCCATGCCTATGCCAGAATCGGCGGGCTGCTCCTGTGCGGCCTGGGATTCGGCGTGATTATTCAGCGGACGCGATTCTGCTTTGTGAGGGCCTTCAGAGACCCCTTCATGACCGGCGAAGGGGACATGGTGAGGGCCGTATCCGTCAGCATCATTATAAGCATACTGGGCTTTGCCGCCCTGAAGTGGGGTGGACTGCGGGCAGAAGGCATCTATGTTACCCAGACCTTCTGGTTCGGGAGTCTGGCAGGCGGAATGGTTTTCGGCTTCGGCATGCTGCTGGCCGGTGGTTGCGGAAGCGGGTCGGTCTGGAGGGCCGGGGAGGGGCAGATCAAGCTTATTCTGGCGGTGATCTTTTTCAGCCTGTCGACATCCTTGTTCAAGGTATTGATTAAGAGTTCCCCCGGTTTTGCGGCACTCATCGGTCAGAGGGTGTACATGCCCGATTTTCTCACCTATAAATGGACCCTGGTGGTGATGGTGCTGATTTTTGGCGCCTATTATCTGGTTGCCACATGGAATGAAGAGACAGACAAGTTTACCGTAGAAATGTAGCCAACGAAACGCAAACAGAAGGAGGATAATGAAAATGGATATTACACCGGACGAAACATTAGACTGCAGAGGATTGAGCTGTCCCATGCCCCTGCTCAAGGCCAAGAAGACCATCGGCAAAATGCAGTCAGGGCAGGTTTTGGAAATCCTGGGCACAGACCCCGGGAGTAAAAATGACTTCCCTTCATTTGCCAAGAAATCAGGACATGAGTATCTCGGGGAAGAAGAGGGAGAGGGTTTTTTCAAATTCTATATGAGGGTCAAATAGTCCGGAAAAACTATTGGCTTAATCGTTTTCACGTTGACGCCGGTCATTCCCATGGCCGGCATGCGTAGGAGAAGCCATGAGGCCTGGGGGATCCCGCAGGAGCCTCCCATGCCTTCCTGGTTTGATTCAGAAGGAGAACCTTATGTCTAAGAGCTTGGGCGTATTTGTCAGTTCAGAGCAGCACCTCGACAAAATCATCACATTGTGCCATGCGGCCAAGAAAAAAGATGTGGAAGTCACAATATTCTTCAGCCACGTGGGGACGCGGCTCACCCAGGATTCACGCTTTGCAGAGCTGGAAGGCCTGGCCAAGATGGCCGTCTGCAATGTGGGTTTTGAGAGCAATGGATTGAAACCCCCTGTCCCCGGGATCGGGGAGAAAGACTATGCCACACAGGCGAGAAATGGCGACCTTATTGAAGAATGTGACCGTTATGTGGCCTTTTAGGAGGGAGTAAACAGAAATGGAAAATGTCAAGCACGTGGCCTTTTTGGTGAGAAAAAAAGAAGACCTTTGGGAAGGCTCCCGCTCCACCCTTGGCCTTGCTGTTGAAAATCTCTATTCCTATATGTTCGTCCTGGACGTGGAAGTGGACATGACCGAGGAATACAAGGAAAACCTGGAGTGGTTAGAGGATATGGAGTGCGAATACTATTCCAATAACAGGAAAAATGCAGATGAACATGGTTTTCAATATATGAGTCTTGAGGAGATCGGCAAGAAGCTCAAAGAGATGGATCTTGTCGTGCCGTTTTAGGGTTCTGGGTTCAGCCCAGCCGCTGGCCGGAAAAGCGGCCAGTTTGATCGAAAAAGAAACTCTGAAAAAGCGAATATCGAATACCGAATAATGAATGTCGAATGTCGAAGGAATGAATTCTGCCTGTCATGAGCCTTTGTGTCGAATAGTCAATTTATAAAAAAAGACTGAGCAAAGCGAAACCATCCTTCGACATTC
>JAFDIX010000679.1 GCA_019307805.1 Deltaproteobacteria bacterium
ACACTGTCTTCAGGCCGGGCATCGCCCTCCTTGATCTTCTTTTCCAGTGCCCCTGCCGAAGAAGACAAATCTTCGCCACCCAGATTGGCTGCAACCCCCTTGACCGTATGGGCCAATCTTGCTGCCAGTTCTTTATCATCCGCTTCCAGGGCGGTTTTGATTTCCATGACCGTGTCTCTGTGGCTATCCCGAAATTGCAGGAGTAACTTCTCAAACAGATCTCTGTTCCCGCCCAGCCTGGCAAGGCCTTTTTCAAATTGGATCCCCGGAAGCACCGGAAGGGGTTCCTCAACTTTATCCCTGTCCGGGACCTCCCGCGTGAGTCTTTCAGAAGAGGGTCTCTTGGGAGCAGATTGTATCCACCTTGCCAGAGTCGAAAAGAGCTGAACCGGGTCAATGGGTTTTGTTACGTGATCATTCATACCGGCTTCCAGGGATTTTTCACGATCCCCTGCCATGGCATGGGCCGTCATGGCAATGATGGGGAGATCCTTGAAGCGGGGGTTGTCTCTTAAGTTCCCAGTCGCCTCGTAGCCGTCCATGACGGGCATCTGCACATCCATGAGCACGGCATCATAGGCTGATTCCTGAAGTGCGTCGATAGCTTCCTGGCCGTTGTTTGCAGTAGAGACCTCTAGACCGGCGCCCTTTAATATTTCCCTGGCCACCTGCCGGTTGATTTCATTGTCTTCCACCAGGAGTATCCGCGCCCCGCGAATCAAATCCAGCACACGAAGCTCCTCTTCTGCCGCGGTGG
Source organism: Deltaproteobacteria bacterium (assembly GCA_019307805.1). Lineage (GTDB taxonomy): Bacteria > Desulfobacterota > DSM-4660 > Desulfatiglandales > HGW-15 > JAFDIX01. The sequence goes on from JAFDIX010000679.1 coordinate 758, forward strand.
GCATGTCGGGTTGCTTGACCAGACCTTCACCGAGTGCCTGCATGATGGTGTCAAAGAGCACGGATGGACTGACCGGCTTGATAAGAAAACCATCAAGGTTTGCCTTCTCTACCTTCTGCATGACCTCTTCTCTGCCGTAGGCAGTGACCATGACTATGGCAGGCGGTTTGTCCAGGTGAGGCATTTCTTTGATGCGCTCTGAGGCCTCAATACCGTCTATGCCGGGCATCTGCCAGTCCATGATCACCAATTTAAAGGGGTCGTCTCCGGGCGCCTTTTCCAGTTCCTCCAGACCCTCTTCTCCAGAGGCGGCCAGGGTTGTTTTGAATGTACACGACCAGGACCTTTATCCCCCGCAGATCAGGGGAAGGCACCAGTTGTTTTTTCTCTTTTTCACTGCCCCTGCCAAAAACAGCAGTGAAAATGAATGTGCTCCCCTTTCCATGTTCGCTCTCAACCCAGATCTCTCCTGCCATCATTTCCACCAGACGCTTGCTGATGGTAAGGCCCAGGCCGGTACCGCCGAATTTTCGGGTCGTTGATGTATCGGCCTGGGTAAAGGCCTGGAAGAGCCTGGATATCTGCTCCTGGGTAAGGCCCACTCCGGTGTCGCTGACCGAGAACTGGAGGGTGAACCGGTCCTTGTCTTCTTTGACAATCTGGCTTGAAATCACGATCTCCCCGGAATCGGTGAACTTCACGGCATTGTTGGACAGATTGATGAGGACCTGCCCCAGCCTCAGGGGATCCCCTTTCAGAAACCGCGGTACATTGGCGGCCGTGGAAAAAAGGACCTCGATGTTCTCCTTTTTCTGGGCCCTTACCGTGACCAGGTTCGCGATATTCTCCAAAACGTCATCCAGGTTGAAATCCACCGACTCCATGTCCAGCTTGCCCGCCTCGATCTTGGAGAAGTCCAAAATATCGTTGATGATCCCAAGAAGGGCATTGGCGGAAGATTGGATCTTGTTCAGGTAATCCCGCTGTTTGGGTGTGAGCTCCGTTTTGAGTGCCAGATGGGACATCCCGATGACCGCGTTCATGGGGGTGCGGATCTCATGGCTCATGTTGGCCAGAAAGTCCCCCTTTGCCATGTTGGCCTCATCCGCGGCCCGCTTGGCCTCAATTAGTTCCTGCCTCATTTGCTTTCGTTTGGTAATGTCTTCCTTGACGGCCACAAAATGGGTGATTTCCCCCTCTGCATTACGCACAGGGGATATGGAGGCATATTCCCAGAAAAGATCCCCGTTTTTATTCCTGTTGCATAACTCTCCATGCCATTCCTTGCCCGAGAGGATGGTATCCCATAAATTTTTGTAATATTCCCTGGGGTGCTTGCCGGATTTGAGGACCCTTGGGTTCTTGCCGATGGCTTCCTTCGCACTATAGCCTGTGAGGTCAGTGAATTTGGGATTTACATATTCTATGGTCCCTTTCAGATCTGTAACCACAACCGCGGTGGGGCTCTGCTCTATGGCACGGGAGAGTTTTTGCAGCTCAATCTCCGCCTCTTTCATGGCAGTGATGTCGCGGAGTGACTCAATGGCACCGGTGGCCTCTCCGGAGGCATCGTAAAGCAGACCGGCGGTGGCGAGGAGATATGTATTTCCATGGCCCAGGTCCGGGTGGAAGGATTCTGCAACGAGGTTTTCCTCTTCTTTTTTAATGGACAGATACTCTTTTTCATATTCCTCTGACCAATCCCGGACCAGGTCAATCAGGACGGGCCTTCTTTCTCCGTAGAAGGGAAGGGCGTACTCATAATTGCCCTTGCCCACCATGTCATCCGCCTTGCTGCCGGTGAGTTTTTCCAGGGCCCGGTTCCAGATGACCACCTTTCCTTCGTTGTCCACGACCCAGGTGGGATCCGGAAGAAAGTTGATAATTTGTGTCAGGCGCTCTTCTGAATCCCTAATCAATCCTTCTGCCTTTTTACGCTCCGTGATATCCCGGGAAACATGCACCACCTGGGTGAAGGTGCCGTTTTCGTCCTTGATGGGAAAGGTGGATACCTCTGCATAAATCTCATTGCCCTCTTTGTCATGATGGGTGTGTTCCGTGACTTGCTTTCGGCCCGTTTCAGAGGTCTTGAGCATGGGGCATTCGTGATAGGGCGGACCGCACATATCTTTCAGGTTGTGGGTCACCTCGTAGCAGAACCGGCCCTCTATCTCTTCCCAGGGCAGCCCCACCTCTGAAATGAAGGCCTCGTTGGCCTCAACGATGCAGCCGGTGTCAATATCGATGATGGAGATGGCATCCGGGATGCTGTTGATGACCGTTTCAATAAAATCCTTTTCCTTTTGCAGGGCCCTTTCAGACTTTTTGCGCTCAGACACTTCCCTGGCCAGGGTACGGTTCCACTTGAGAACACCATGGCAATGATGACCTGTATGACCAGGGCCCAATTAGTATCCCGTTCATACCGAACATTGATCCAGCGGGTCTGGATTTCGCTCTTCTCTGATTCGGGAATCGCCTGGATGCTCCTGTTGAGGATTCCCACCAGCTCGGGCCAGTCCTTGCGCACCCCAAAGCTCAAGTCAAAATTGTAGGGCGTGGCCGTGGCGACCTTGAGGTTGTCCAGGCCCAGCTTCCGGATCGTGTAGGTAATAACGGCGAGGTTGCCCACAAATGCATCCACCTTTCCCTTGGACAGCGCTTTGAGGGCCTCTTTGACATTCTTGGCCAGGTAGAATTTTTGTTTCGGATAATCCCTTTCCAGGAATTCCTGCGTCGCATACCCTTTGACCACTCCCGCCTTTTTAGGCCCAAAATCACTCACACTGATGACAAAGGGGGCATCTTTACGTGTCATGATCACCACGGGGAAACTCATGTAGGGTTCGGTGAAAAGCAGATACTTTGACCGCGCCTCTGTCTGCATGACACAGGGCAGTACATCGAGCTGCCTTTTTTTGGCCATCTCAATTACTTTGGGCCAGGCAAGACCGGAAACCGGCACCATGTTGATGTCCAGTTCCTGGTTTAGCCGCTTTACATAATCCGAGGCGATGCCTGCATATACCCTGGAGGCGTCAAAAAACTCAAAAGGGGGCCAGGACGGATCCACACCAAGACGGATGTCACGGATCTCACGGTGTTCCTCAAGCCAGGCCCTTTCAGGGTTGGTCAGCTTCCCATGTGCCGGCGACAGGAGACACACGATAATGGGAATCCCTGCCCCCATTACAATAGAGGCTTTTTTAAAAAGCCTAAGAACACGGTGCATCACCCGCGAGTCTTTGCGCATGTCTTTCTCCATGGAACCCGGTCCCGGTGGAATGGGAGCGGCTTGTTCAAAATAGGCCATTGTAACAAATGACAGCCCTTTTTGGGCAATAAAATGAATCGGAGAGGGGTTTCATGGTATACTGGTGGTGGGATCCCCATTAATAGACCAATACATCCCATAGTTGATACACATTCAGTGCGCCATCGATATGGCGAACGGCTCAAGGCACAGGGCTCACGGTGAAAAAGGACTGTTTGACGTTCCTTTCCCGTGCGCCGTAGGCCGTGCACCGTGTGCCTTTGGGCAAATGAGTCCGGTTTTCGATTACTGCCTTACGCGGTTTAATTCAGGAATTTCCGATATTTGGCAGGCAATGCATTCATTTCTCCGGGGGAAGCCATGGTGACCAAAAGAAGGAGCTCTTTATTGGAGTGGGGCGTTGGGGCACTTATCATCGTGCCTCTGGTTCTGGTGTCCCTGCAGGCGGTCAATGCCTTGGCCGAGCAAAAGGGAGAGGCGCGTTTTCGTATACTTCGCGAGGCCATGGTGCGTGAGCAGATTGCGGACCCGCCTGATTACCGAAGGCCGGTCCGCAACAGGAGGGTGCTCCAGGCCATGGGCACCGTCCCGAGACATCTTTTTGTAAAAAAGCAAGACATCCCCTGGGCCTACAGGGATCATCCCTTGCCCATCGGCCACGGACAGACCATATCACAACCCTACATTGTCGCCCTCATGAGCGATCTTCTGGACGTCACCCCCGAACAGCGGGTACTTGAAGTCGGTACCGGCTCCGGTTATCAGGCTGCAATCCTGAGCCGTCTGGTCAAGGATGTATTTACCGTGGAGATTATCGAGGTCCTTGCCCAACAGGCCGATGCACGTCTTGAACGCCTGGGCTACAGGAATGTGCATGTGAAAATGGCTGATGGATACTATGGATGGAAAGCCCATGCCCCCTTTGACCGCATCATAGTCACTGCAGCGGCCACTTTGGTCCCTCCGCCACTCATCCGACAGCTCAAACCAGGGGGCAAGATGTGCATTCCTGTGGGTGCCCGGTATGCCATTCAATATCTCACCATGATAGACAAATCAGAGACAGGTGACATCACCATGAGAAAGCTGCTTCCTGTGAGGTTCGTCCCCCTCACGAGAACATTGCGATAAAAGCGTCTTTGGCGCACCCTCGGACAGCCGGTAAACAATGGTAGAATCAATTCCCCAAAACATCCGCCCCCAAAAATCCCGGATGGGCCCATCCCACGGCCTCCTGCTCTGGGCCACTTCGGCCTCGGTTCTGGCCTATGAAATCCTGTTGATGCGAATGCTTTCCATTGGGCAGTGGCACCATGTTGTCTATATGGTCATCAGCATGGCACTTTTGGGATATGGCGCGGCCGGTGCCCTCCTGTTCCTCTTTATGGGGCAGATAAAAAAACGGATGGACTTCTGCCTGATAACCCTGGCAGGGGCAACGGCAGTCTCCTTTTCCCTGGCCTTTGGCCTTTCCCAGAGGGTGGGGTTGGATCCCTTTCAACTCGTATGGCAGGTTTCCCAGTGGTGGAACCTGTTGCTCACCTACGTGATCATGGCCCTGCCGTTCCTGTTTGCAGGGGGGGTCGTGGCCATCATCCTGACCGCCGCAGGCGAGCAGGCCCATCG
>JAFDIX010000680.1 GCA_019307805.1 Deltaproteobacteria bacterium
CCCTCACCGGCAGGGTAAAGGAGATGATCAACCGGGGCGGGGAGAGCATCAGTGCGACGGAAATCGAGAAGCTGATCATGGATCATCCGGATGTGGTAAACGTTGCAGTGGTTCCCATGCCGGACCCGGAGATGGGAGAGAGGGTCTGTGCCTACATCCAGCCTCAGCAGGGGGCTGAACTCACCTTTGATGCGATCATAGATTTTCTTAGAAAGAAAAAGGCATCCGTTCTTCAGCTTCCTGAAAGGATCGAATTCATAGAGACCATGCCCTACACCAAGGCGGAAAAAATCGATAAGAGTGCCCTGAAGGAAGACATCGGAGAAAAGGTGAAAATTGGAAACTGAAATCTATTGGTCAAATCAATGGCCTTGACAATAAAATCGATTTGACTAATATCTTTGAGTTGTATTGTCTATGATTGGGTTTTTTGTCATTACATTATTTTCTGAAGGAGGACAGAATGGAAAAGAGGAAATTGTTTTCATTGACTTGGAGTCTGGTTATCATTTTTACTCTTGTCGCCTTTTTTACCGTATCGGCCAACCAGGCATTGGCAAGCTCGGAAAAACCTATTGAACTAAGTTTTGCTAGCCATGTTCCGCCCAAGGCCGCCCCCTATCATGCCGCCTTTCTGCCCTGGGCCAAGGAAATCGAGAAGCGCAGCAACGGGAGAGTAAAAATAAAGTTTTACCTTTCTCAGACCCTGTATCTGGTTAAGAGCACCTATGCGGGCGCCCATGTGCTTACGGATCTTTATAAAAAATTTCCCGAGATGAGGGCGGAAGTTAAGGACGTGCATCTCCTGCATCTTTGGACCACCATGCCCTACGAACTCCACACTGTCAAGAAACCGATCTATAAGTTAGAGGACATCAAGGGAATGAAGTTGGCGACCCAGCCAGGAGCGATAACGGTATTGGAAGCAGCGGGAGCCGTTCCCGTAACCATGCCCGGACCCAAAATCTACACCACAGTTGAGAAGGGCGTGGCTGATGGTTCAGCCCTTGCCTGGGGCGCATTCAAAGCCTATAAACTGGTCGAAATCACAAAATACCACACGAATGTCCATCTCGCCGCCCTGCCTTACTGCACGATCATGAACAAGAACAAGTGGAACAGTCTTCCCAAGGACGTCCAGAAGGTCATTACGGATGTCACCAATGAAATGATGCCCGACAAACTCTGCGCTGCCGTGACCGCTGAAGGGGTGAAAGGTAGGAAAAGTGTTTTGGAACGAAAACAGGAGATATACGATATGCCGCCGAAGGAAAGGGCAAGGTGGGTGGCGACGGCCCAACCGGCACAGGATAAGTGGGTTAAGAGTATGGAAGCCAAGGGATTGCCCGGTCGTGCCGTCCTTGACGAAGCCATCAAACTTATGAAAGCGTATAAATAATTAAGCTTCACGAAGCATCTGTAGAATGCGCCAACTTTTAATCGGGGATGAATGCAGGGGCGATGCTGGCCTTTCTTTAGTCCCAAGGCTTCTCTCCGATCTGTAGGCTCTACGAGCCGGAAGCCGGCTTGGTCATTGTTATGGCGTTACAAACAGGTGAAGCCCCGACCTTTGGTCAGGGGCTTCACTGTACCGAGAAGGAGGGGTTGTAAAGAGAATGATACCGGAAAGTTCTGCTCGTTCTTTAGAAAAATTTGCCAACCCTTTAAGCCGCATAGCCGATAGTGTAGGACGGGCCATCCTTGCGTTGATGGTCCTTCTCATCACGCTGGATGTCGTCCTGCGCTATTTCTTTAACCGGCCCATCAAGGGCAGTTACGAACTCGTCGAGTTCATGATGGTTCTGTTGGTATTCCTGGGTTTGGCCTTTACCCAAACAAAGAAAAATCATGTATCCATCACACTGTTCACGGGCAGGCTGTCACCCAGCCAGATGGCCGTTATCGGGAGTGCCACCAATTTTCTCTGCCTGATCATTTTTTCCATGATAACCTGGCGCTGCCTATTACAGGCAGAGGCATTGCGGGTTAACGGCACATCCTCTGATATTTTGTTCATACCCAACTTCCCTTTTATGTGGGTGGTCGTCTTTGGAAGTGCTCTGCTCAGCCTCATTTTCCTGATTGATTTTTTTAAATCCGTCGACGGGGTTTTGAGCCGGTGCAAGAACCCTTGGCTCTGGTTTGGGCTTGACGGCCTGTTCATTGTGCTTCTGTTAAGCATACCCAGCTGGTTGCACTGGCTGTCTTGGGACATATCCCGCCCGGTCATGGGACTTATCGGTATAGCCATCCTCCTTTTGCTTTTGTTTTCCAGTATGCCGATCGGCCCGGTCATGGCGCTTATCGGTTATCTCGGGTTCAGTTACCTGGTTAATCCTGATGCCAGTTTAACTATTCTGGGAACAACCCCCTTCAGGTCCGCCTCAAGTCATGCGATGACGACCATCCCACTCTTTGTCCTCATGGGGGTACTCTGCTTCCATGCCGAATTGAGCAAGGACGTCTATACGACTATACGAAACTGGGTGGGAAAACTGCCCGGAGGTCTGGCCATGTCCACGGTGGGCGGCTGTGCCGGTTTTGCGGCCGTCAGCGGTTCCAGTCTGGCCACGGCTATCACTATGGGGACCATCGCCCTGCCGGAGATGAGAAGGTATAAGTATAATGATGGCCTTGCATGCGGCTGTGTCGCCGCGGGAGGCAGCATCGGAATCCTCATCCCGCCCAGTATCGCTTTTATCATTTACGCCACCATTACGGAGGAGTCCATCGGAAGACTCTTTATGGCGGGCGTTATCCCCGGCCTCATGGAGGCGGTCTTTTACATGCTGGCCATATATATCATGTGCAAGATCTGGCCTAAACTCGGACCGCCCGGCCCCTCTTCAACATGGAGAGAGAAGATCGTCTCTTTAAAGGACACCTGGGGCATACTGGTTCTGTTTACCCTTGTCATCGGCGGCATTTATGCCGGGATATTCACACCCACGGAGGCGGCAGGTGTCGGGGCCTTTGGGGCTCTCCTGCTCGGCATTCTAAAGAAAAAGCTAAACAAAGAAAATATTCTTCAATCCCTTGCCGATGCCAGTAAGAACACGGCAATGCTCATGCTCATGTTGATCGGGGCGGATATTTTCAGTTACTTCCTGACCATGTCCCAGATCCCGTTTATGCTTTCGGAGTTTGT
>JAFDIX010000122.1 GCA_019307805.1 Deltaproteobacteria bacterium
CGACCCCGGAGGCCCGGACACGGAGACTCTTATTGGTCGAGAGGACATAGTGGTGGTGGAACCCAAGTCTCTCAAGGAGACTATGGACCTTATCACTGCGCTAGAGACCACAGACAGGGGCAGGTTCGATTGGGTATCCGTTGACTCTATCACGTTTATGATGGATCGCTTCGGAGGTGCCGAGGTCTACAAGGCATACCAAGAGGGCAAGGATGTGCGACGACCCTACGGCAAGCTTGGCGCATCAGCTAACCAAGTGATCAGCCGACTCGTACACCTTGAGGATCAGAACGTGCTGTTCGTAGCTCACCTTGTCAACAAGGAGAACGATCAGGACACTGTAGTAGATCAGGAGCTTGGCGAGTCAGTGGTCAAGCTGGCAGTACCACCATCAGTGTGGAAGCTACTCGGACCTGCGGTCGGGTTCATTGGGAGAACCTTCCGGCGCACAGAGTACGTCAAAGATTCTCAGAATAAGCGGAATAAAGTGACCAACTACTACGTTTCATTCAATGACGGCGAGAGAAGTCCCGCCGGTTCCCGGTACACAATGGACGGGGAATACCTATCAGGAACTTCGCTACTGGCTGACTTAGCCAAGGCGATCATAAAGGAGAAGAAGTAATGGCAGCAACAGCAAGACGACTAGAGTTCGACGAGGACGCAGCAGCGGGCAGCGGGAATTGGGGTGCCATTCAGGTACCCGCCCAATACCCTGCAACGCTCAAGTCCGTAGAGGACTACGACAACGGCAACACCAACGGGTGGATTTTCACCTACGAGATTGGTGACACCGGACTGACCACAAAGACTTGGATCACCTTGTCTAGCAAGAAAGCCCTGTGGTACTTGGTGAAGGTGTGCGAGGCACACGACTATCCAATCGACGTAGGGTTGATGGAAGTAGACCCCAACGCCCTCATCGGAGATACCGTCGGAATCCTTTTGGACTTCGACCGGGACTCAGACGGAGAACCGACTGGCACCTTCCGCAACATTCAGGACTTGTTCCCGCTACCAGCGGACGGGTTCTTGGTACAGACAGCACCACTTGTTGCAGTCGATCCAGTGGCAGAGGACGTAGTACCGTTCTAAAGACAACCCCGTAGGGATTGTCTGTTTCCCTACAAGCGGGCATAGGAAAAGCCCCCTCCCTTGACTTCGGGGAGGGGGCTTTTGCTTACTCTATCGAGGGTCGTTGTCGTACTCGACGAAGAACAGATAGGAGTCAACCGTATCTCCTGCCTCACCGAGCGTCACCGTGATGACGACATCTTCTCCGGGCTGTAGGTATGGACCTACTGCCGGATAGTCAGCCGCACTTGCCTTGTCCTCTGCATCTCCAACGTTGGTCAGAGCGAACAGGGTAGTTCGCTTTGCAGTCGTTGATGCAGCTACAACAGCATGTGTGATGGCTTCAATAGTTGAGTCGCCCGTATCTCGCAGTGTCACTACCAGCTCCCGGTTTGCAACCGTGGCATCAGTGATCAGCGAATGGAACAGCCCAACTAGTCGCCAGTACTTGCCAGCCGGTACAGTGATGACAGTGGTAGCGTTGCCTGCGGCAGCTTCTACCTCGTCTACACCTACAGCGCCTACCTCGTTTACATCGGAGTAGCGGGCTAGGATTGCAGTAACGTCTGCGTCAGAGACAGTCGTGATGGCTGTCACTCCTGACGAGTCGAATACTGCTCCATCAGTTAGCGCCGGACGACCAGTGATCTGGCCTCCCTTGCGTGTGCGTGAATGAATTGTGCTCATTTTTACCTCCTTCCTTTTTCAATAGTGGGTGGTTACTTAACAAGTTCGACCGAATGCCCGTAGAATTCTACGACAGCTTCGGCTTGAACTTTGCTTACAGTGGCATATCCGTTCGCATCGAACGTGATCTTACCCTTGTCATCAGCGTGCTCCGTATGGGGCAGGTTGATAGACTTGCCCTTTAGGGCGATGGTGTAAAGCTTAGCCATAATTTCCTCCTTCCCCACTATTTGGGATAACGACTTCGCCAGTAGGCACCGACGTTAGACAGTGACCGGATGAAGTACCGGGCTGCGGCGGCTACTGCTGGCGTATAGTTCTTGGTCATTGTAGCAGTTACGGTCGTACTTGCCGCAATAGCCTGCTTCTTTGTGTAGGCAGCAGCCAGTCCTGCGGTGACCGTGACTGTCGTTGCGATGGTCTTGAACATCTTCCTAGAGATGCCTGCGGTCACGGTTACCGTGGCTGCGATGACACGCTTGAACGCCCTCATCTGTGAAAGGGCAGCAGTGATCGTAGTGGTCGCAGCAACAGTGATCTTGTACTTAGCTGCTCGGACCATATTGGCAGTGACTGTGACGGTGGCAGCTATTGTCTTGAACATCTTCTTGTTTACATCAGCGGTCACGGTGACGGTGGCTGCAACAGCTCTCTTGTACTTACGAGCTAGGGCTGCGTTGGCGGTGATGGTGGTTGTGGCGTTGAGCTTCTTCCCTACCTGCTTCACGACACCGGCAGTCACGGTGACGGTAGCGGCGATGGCTTGGAAGTACTTCTTCGCTACGACGTTGACACGACCAGCGGTGACGGTCACTGTGGCAGCTATGTTCTTCCCCACCTTCTTTACAAGCAGTGGGGTGACTGTCACAGTGGTTGCGATAGCCCGCTTAAACGACCGCTGCTGAGCTAAAGCTGCGGTCACGGTAACTAGCGCAGCGATGGCTTTAGAGAGGGCGTGTGTGCGACTGAGGGCCGCTGAGACGGTTGTGGTGGCAGCTAGGGCACGCTTGTAGGCGTGCGTCTTGGTCAGAGCTGCGGTGACGGTGACAGTTGCGGCTAGGGCGAGCTTGATGATCTTCCTAGTGGACAGGGCTGCGGTCACAGTGGTAGTAACAGCAATCACCCGCTTGAAGGATTTCTTCTGGGCAAGGCCAGCGGTGACAGTGACGGTAGCAGCTAGGAGCATCTTGAGTGAGAGCTTCTTGGCGAGACCTGCGGTGACTGTAGTGGTGGCAGCGATGGCTCTCTTGAAAGAGACTTGATTGGCGAGGCCAGCGGTGATGGTTGTGGTCGCTGCGATGACCTTCGTCCAGAAGGTGTTGGTAGCTAGGGCTGCGGTGACGGTCACAGTAGCGGAGACGGTTTGGAAGTACTCGGTACCACTCCCACCCTCCACGACAGTAATCCTTGGAACTTGGGTGTAGGTATCAAGGGCGGTTCCGTCTTTGTAAACACGCACATCGAAGTAGTCTCCGTTGACTACATCGGCGGAGTCTATAATGAGCGAGTATTCGTACTCCGTAACTTCAAGGCCAAAGCCCTTATCGGCGGCTCCTGAGTATGTTTCGATACCCTTACCAGCAGACCAAGTACCACCATCACCCGAAAGTAGTTCGGTCGTTGATGAACCATCGTTGAATTGGGCGGACGGTTCTATCTCTAGGCCGGAGGTTGTGGAGGTCACATCAGTATAGGCACCACCGTTTTTGGAAGCCCAAATCCCGAAACGGTCGGAGTCCGCACGAGCACCGGCGGTTTCCTTGAAGCGTATACGCACCCGGAAAATGGTGTCTACGTCAATTGAAGCATCAACATTCTTAGCGGCCTCCCACCCAGAGTCGGTGTTGAGGCCCACGGTGTCGGCGGTACGAACACGGAACGCTGTCTGTTCCAGCTCGGCGGGTAATTCCTTGAAGGTGATTCCACCCACCCCGTACTGATCGCCGTTGTCATCATAATCAACATAAACGGCACGAGCGGATGTAATAACGATAGCACCCGAAGCAGCGGCACCCGACGACCAGTTCGCCGGAGAACCGCCACCCTCAGAAAGCTGGGCGTCCTCAGTGATAAAATCGGTTCCAGAGTTGTTGAACTCCCACGCAGAAAAGTTCGTTGTCTTGTCATCGTTTACAGCAAAACCTACTACATATACCTGATCACTAGAAGCGGCACTCATTACACCAGAGTTGTTTGTTAAGCCACCACTTGCCCCGGTGGTAACGCCATACCCCACCGGCTCAATCAGGTTCCCCACCGATGGTCGCAGAAGGTAGGCGAACACATAGATGTCTCCGGTATCTGAATTAGCCGTGTTCCAATCAACCGTTACGGAAGTGGCATCGCCTGTCGCCCACTTCTTTGAGGCGATGAACATTCGAGAGCTACCACCCCCAGTAGATGAGTTCCAGTGTGTCGTAAAGCCGGTGCCGGAACCAGAAGCCCAATCTGGTGAGGCGCTGTTAGTGGTCAGATGAACAAAGCCTGCGACAACAACATAGGTGTCACCGACTGCTGGTGTGCCGGGAAGCGTGATAGCAAGTGTCTCGACCGCATCACCAGAGTTAGAAGCAAACGCACTCTGAGTAATAGCCATTAGGAATTATCCCAACTGAACTCCATGATCCCAAGGTCATCCATGTTCTTGAAGCCTCCGGGGAATGGGCGGTCATCAAAGAAGGACTGCCCATCGGTGATAACACCAGACCAGTCCGGGCCTTTGTTCTTGGCTAGTCGCCAAGTGATCGGGTAGGGGGAATTGCACACCACAGACACACTCTCAATACGTTGGGTGACATCATCATATTCGATGTCCACCGTCAACCAGTCGGTGTGTATGGATACGATACGCTCCGTGACTATAGCCACGAGGTATTACGCCGGTGCTAGAGTGAAAGTAAACTCGATGCTATCGTTAATGAGCAGAGCTACCCCAGTGAAGTCCGAAGAGATGACCAGCGTACCGGAGGTGACGGCTGTAAGCAGCCCAGCCTCTGCGATAGTTTGGGTACCCAGAGACACGATGGTAGCCACACACTGGAACTCGGCAGAAGCGCCGGTTCCTTGCGTGGTCATCGTACCCTGAATACGAGTCTCAGCGGACTCAGTACCTAGTGTGGTATCTCCTTTAGCGGCGGTAGTACCGGAGGTACCCCATGCCACCCACTCAGGAGCCGTAGCAACTACTGCGGAGAACTTGTCGCACATGAACTGCTCTCCGACGTTTGTAAAAATATCAGCCATGATCTGTATTATACCCGATGCCCGCAGGGACATCAATAATCTCTACCTCGCCGGTAGCTGCTCTAGTGACCTTCATGCGGAGGGTAGCAGCCATAGGCACATCAACACGATGCCCCGCTTCTGGCTGACGGCCCCAAGTTTTCTTGCCTCGCTTAACGTCCCACTTGAGCTTGGCTGCTTGTAGTGCGGTCTTAACCTTCATAGAGAACTCCTGAAATAGTACCACTGACAACCTCAACGAAGACGCTGCCCTCAGTAAGAATAGATTTGGGGAAAAACATGACCCCAGATTCGTTGGTTGCAAAAGATAGCGGAAGGAGAATCTGCCCACCTACTACCCTATCTCTGATGTTGACCACAGCGGCGGCAGTACAGCGGAAACCAAACCCAGCAAGCCTTTGCAGGGTCTGGGTGGTATCTGGTACCATCGTGATTGCCGTGTAGTTGGCAGCCATTAGCTAACTACCACACAAGAGCATTTAATTTCATGGGAGTGTCCTTCGGACAGCTCCTTCTCGATAGCCTCCACACGAAGCAGAAGCTCGTTGTCTTCCTCAATGTCTCCTTCGTACACTGGCTTGGGCACATTGCCCTTACCGATACGCTTAGATAGGAACCATGCAAGGAAGCCGCCTAGGTAAACTAGACGATCCTTAATCCATTGGGCAGCCTCATCATTGCTGATGGTGCCGAACTCAATAACGAACTCAGCATCGGTTGTACGTGTGTACTTGAAGCCGTAATACCCCGAAAGGTTGGAAGTGAAATTGTCTGAATGAAAGCCATAAGGCCAAATCTTTCCGTACTCAGTTTTCCAAGCAGACGCAGCTGGCTTGTCTGTGGGGTCATCATAGCCCACAGATGCCTTCTGGTGTCTGGAATCTGAGTTACCGTCGAAGTGGCAGAACACAGCCACCGCAACCTTGTAGGTGTCTTGGAGTGTGGCATCCTCATGGATGACTGTCACGCCTGCGCCTCGGAGGATTCCGACTGCGGTGGATGTGATAGTGTTCAGGTCTTCCAGTTCGGAAATGCCTACTCGATTGTTGACGGCACCTGTAGCGCCGCTTGTCCGGTTCTTGTGCCCGGCTTGAATGAAAATATCTGCTGATGCCATTAGCTATGGCCCTCCAAGTGGTCGTCTAGGCGTGACTCTTGTCTACCTATGTCGTTGTATATTCGTTCGATCATGTACCCCGGCGTGGTGCCGTTAGATACTTTGAAAGCTGCTGAGTTCCTTGCGGTTGCTCGCCATGCACCAAGGGCTGCTAATGTTGGCCCTAGAGCTGCTATCAAGGCGACAACCACGGTCTCACCATCCACTCAGTCCTGCCCCGCTGCACGAGAAATGAAGTACCAGCCCAATACAAGGGCTGCGGACTCCACAGGAAGTAGGTTATAGGCCGTCAGGCCGATCACTACAAACGCAAGAAGCGCACGCACTGATCCGGGGGGTAAGCCCAGCGGGCTTTCGGGTGTCATCATGCCGATATTGTACCAGCTTGTTCCATGTTCTTTCCAGAAGCTTAGCGAGTCTCATCAGGTGGTTGCTCATGTGGCGGAAACGTAGGTCACAAAGAATCGAATCTCGTCGTTGGCATCGAACGGAGAGAACGGAATGTTGTCTGTGGTACCTACATAGCCCCCAGTATCGTCCACCTTGAAGTTGAAAATACTCCCGCTGTACCTCATAGGGTAACCCACATAACGAACGCCAGTAGAAGAACCAGCCACATACATGGTGCCCATCGGAGTGAGCGTCGGATGTCCTGTGGACATAGCCGGTAGTCCGTCAGCACTTGGGTCCCATTGGTAATGACCAGACCCCTCATTGTAGCCGGAGGTGCCGAAGGTGAACTTGACCCAAGCGTGTACGATCTTACCAGTCTGAATCCACCGACCAGAAGCAGAGCCTCCCGTTCCGAGCGTGGGGTTGGTGGTGATAGCCCTGAGAACAGGGGTGAATGAATTGAAATCTGTACCAACGTCGTGAGCCACTCCGTTGATAGCCATGCTTACCTGCCCATTAGTCGCAGCATAGAAACCAGTGTCGGGGTCTGCGAAATAGATGGCTGGAATGGAAGCAGAGCCAGCACCCGCTCGCATAATGGCACCAGATTCCAACCGAAACTCTGGTGTAAGACCCGTTGTGTCACCACTACCCCTTGTGACAATGACTGCGGGAGCATAGGTAGAGTTGTCGTAAGAGCCGGAGCGAACCACCAGCGCAGCCCTGTACCTGTCAACGTGAAAGCTGGGAGATAGCATCGTGGTTTGGAGCGTTCTATCCGCACCAGAACCGCTCGTGCCTTCGTAATATTGGGAGGGATCAACCTCGTCAGCATCCCCACTATAAAAGCTGATGTAGTTTTTGGTGGTGTTGGTAAACTCGATGCGCTGTCCAGAGGCTGCTGTTCTGAGGATACCAGAAGTTTCTAGCGTGACATCGCCACGAATCTCCATGTTGCCACCCAAGAAGTAGTCGCCCATAATCTGTTGGGCACCCTCCGAGGCATCAAAGAAGAAGCCCACAGTGGCAGTAGTATCACGAGAAGAGAGGTCAGTGCCCCCATTCCAGTTATACGATTGGATGTCACCCTGCGAGTAGAGCTTACCGAGCGTAGTGTCCTCACCTAGAAGCACCACACCCAACTTGAAAAATACCATTAGGTCACCTCTCGTAGAGTCACTTGAGCGAAGCCCTCACCGGGCTTAGTTAGAATACTGGTCACCGAGTCA
>JAFDIX010000681.1 GCA_019307805.1 Deltaproteobacteria bacterium
CAGGCAATGCATTCTTTGCAAAACAGGATTGGGAAACAGGTGCCTTGCACAGAAAATGCCCGGCAACAGCCTGGGTCTTTATGGCGGATTTTCAAGCCATATCCCTGTGCCGAGTATTGATCTCTGTGAAGTAAAAAACAGGGGAGACATACCGCTGTCTCACCTTGCTGTTGTTGCTGATGCTGCCACTACTCCATACCAGGCAGCTAAAAGAGCCGATTTGCAACCTGGAGATAATGTTGTGGTTGTAGGTATTGCAGGTGGTGTGGGTCAGTACATGGGTCAGACAGCAAAGGCTCTGGGTGCAAAAACCGTCATCGGAATTGATATAAACCAGAAAGGACTTGACAGGGCGCTTAACTTTGGAGCGGATTTTTGCATTAATTCCACTGACAAAGATGCAAGGACGGTATCCAAAGAATTTAAAGGCTTTTGCAAGGAAAACGGCCTGCCCGGTTTTGGCTGGAAAATCTTCGAGGTTACAGGTGCCAAAGGCGGTCAAGAGGTTGCACTAAGTATTCTTAGTTTTGTGGGAAAATTAATCATAGTGGGCTTTTCCATGGTAAAGACAGAATACATGATAAGCAAGCTGATGGCTTTTAATGCAGATATTCTGGGAACCTGGGGATGCCTGCCTGAATATTACCCGATTGTACTGGATATGGTACTGAACAAAAAAATCAACATGGAAGAATTTGTTCAGACACGCCCGATGAGCACCATAGTAGAGACATTTAAAGAAGCCCACAGCTCGTCTCCTGACAAACGAATCGTACTGATACCTGATTTTTAAGTAACGCCCGTCGATAGTTGTCTGTTGTCCTTAGTATAGAGCATAGTGCTCACGCAAATTCCACTGACCACCTGCAACGAACAACGGACACTGTCGATCATTAATCATAGTTAAGTTATGGTTAAGACCATAAAACAGACTTTTTTAAAAAAATATAAAATTAAAAGGAGAAATAATTATGTCATTAGACTGGATGCCCAGAGATAATGAAGAAAAAGATCATGCATTGCACCGGAACCCGTACTGGACAACCGAGGCGCCGGGCGTGACCTATGAAAAAAAGCCGTTGATCGATCCGAAAGGAAATGTGGTTGAGGGGCTTTACACCGCATGGATCACGCTGAACAATCCCAAGCAGTATAACTCTTACACGACCGATATGGTTAAGGGTGTAATTGCCGGGTTTGAAAATGCATCTTTAGACAGACGCGTTATTGCCGTTGTTTTTACTGGAACCGGTCCGTATGCCTTTTGCACCGGTGGAAACACAAAAGAATATTCTGAATACTATTCCAGAAGACCCGAAGAATACGCCCAATACATGGAGCTATTCAATCATATGGTCGATTCGATTCTTTCCTGTCATAAACCGACCATCTGTCGAGTAAACGGTATGAGGGTTGCCGGCGGCCAGGAAATCGGTCTGGCATGTGACCTTGCCGTATCGTCGGATCTTGCTATCTTCGGCCAGGCGGGTCCCAAACACGGGTCATCCCCGGCGGGCGGGTCATCTGATTTTTTACCATGGTTTTTAACCATGGAAGATGCCATGTGGAACTGCGTTTCCTGTGAAATGTGGTCGGCGTATAAGGTTAAAATGAAGGGCATGATTTCCAAGGTCGTTCCGGTTCTAAAAATCGACGGAGAGTGGGTACGAAACCCGATCATCGAAACAGATAAATATGTAGATGGTGGCGAAATCGTTTATGGGGAATACAAATCCGGTCAGGCGTTCAAAGACGGTAAAGGCCTGCTTAAACAGCACCAGGCAAATGCAGATTTTGAACTCCTGGACAAAGAGGTTGATAAGATTATCTGGAAATTTGCCAACCTGTTTCCAGGGTGCCTGGTAAAATCGGTAGAAGATATCCGTCAGAAAAAGAAGTTTTTCTGGGATACCATGAAGAACGACCACAGGCATTGGCTGGCAGCCAATATGTCCGGCGAGGCGTTTTTAGGATTCGGTGCCTTCAATACCAAAAAAATCACCGGTCGTGACACCATTGATTTTATCAAATTCCGACAGAACGTGGCAGATGCCAGGGACTGGGATGTTGATATGTTTGCGGAAGTTATGGGAAAACCGAAAGAATAGTTTTTTAAAGAATTTAACCGTTATTATGGCAGGTTGGCCACCACAGCAGGAAGCCACCTGCCTTGTCGCTTCGCTCCAGGTTCAGGGTTCAGGGTTCAAGGGTTTTCCGCTGAAAGTGGGATTAACCATGAACCGTGAACCATTGAACCGTGAACCTTTTACTTATAAATACAAACTATTCGGAAATCTCAAAAAAGGATTCATCGAATTCAGGCCTTTCTTTATAACGAGCCATATAAAATCCGGGCAGTTGTTCTATGGTCTCATCTTTAAACATATTAGGATCCGCATCAATTCCTGCTTTATGAAGTGCATTCAGGATGTCCTTTGGCTTTGGCGGGCACCCTTTCACTTCTATAACCTCCTCTATGTCCGGACTACTCCTGTTAGCCTTGCACATACATTTTCCCAAAAGAATGGTTTTCTTTCCTTTTTCAGGTTGCATGATCTTCCCTGTAAGAACCTCAACATCATCCCATGGGGTTCCCTTCCATGCAAAACGTATTGCAGACAGGACAAGGCCGTTTATGGCGGAACAGTATGTGCACATAGTTGA
>JAFDIX010000682.1 GCA_019307805.1 Deltaproteobacteria bacterium
GGCCGGCACCCCGATCACCTGCACCTCCCCAATGCGTGCGATAAGTGTCATGGCGCCGGGGAGTATGGGCATCCCGGAGAGCATGTCCGTCACCCCTGCATCGATCAATCCCTGTTTGGTGACATCATCCGGGTCAACAGACAGACCGGCCGTTGTTACGATAAGATCTGCGCCTGCATCCAGAATTCGTCTGACACCTTGTGCAATAGCCGCCTGATCATCCGGGACTATAATGGTCTCAACGACCTGACATTCGAACCTCTCGACTTTGTGCCGGACGATTGGGATAAAGCTGTCTTGAATAAGCCCCTGAAAGACCTCGGTTCCGGTCACCAGAATCCCAACCTTGGCACTGCGCAACACCATGACTTCGAACAAAGGGCCCTGTTCAAGGACACGCATGGCCCTTTCAAAGTCCGCCCGCGAAAGGAAAAGGGGGATGGCCCGTGTGCCCCCGATCTTGGTATCCCTGTTGACCACGGAGTAGTTGTGTCTTGAAGCGCACATGA
The DNA here is from genome assembly GCA_019307805.1 of Deltaproteobacteria bacterium. GTDB lineage: Bacteria > Desulfobacterota > DSM-4660 > Desulfatiglandales > HGW-15 > JAFDIX01. Next base: position 510 of record JAFDIX010000682.1, read on the forward strand.
CACCGGACACGGTGTTAAAGGCCTCTAGTTGTGTCTTGAAGCGCACATGACACCGGACACGGTGTTAAAGGCCTCCAGTCCCTTTTCATCAACGACCAGGAGCCCGTCTCTTTCAGCCAGGAGGTCTGCTTTTCCTTCGGCAGGCGTTTCGGTGAACGTGATTCCTTCCCCTGCCATGGCTTTTGCAAAGGCCAGGGCTGCCCTGTCCTCATGGACCCACTCGGACTCCTCAGGTCCCGTTTCCATTGTATAGATGTTTTTTCGCCCCATCTGCTGCAACCGGCACAGATCCCCGGGTGAAATACGGTGATCCCGTTTAAAGGCCGGGCCCTTTTCCTGCCCCGGCACGATTTGGGTCATGTCATGCAGGACCTTGAGGCCGACCGCTTCTTCCAGGGGGACCTTTTTGAGGCCGGGCGCCTCTGTATCTTTCCGAAGATCTTCCGATTCCGTCACATAATAGTTGGCATCCCCCTGGCATGCGCGGCATATTCCCCCATCAGCCACGGGGTAGGATTCCATGCATATGGGGCAGATGGAAAAATCCCCCCGGCGCTCTGCTCTTGTGAATCGGGATGTCAGTTGTACCTTCTGAATCCCGCAGTAACGGGCCCCCGCCTCTCTAATCTCGGTCATGAGCAGATCTATATCCTGCTCCTCCTTGGACTTCCGCTTAAAGAACCATGCATCGATCTCGGGCCATGCCTCCAACTTCCCGGGGTCCACAAAGACCCGCACCCCTTCGCCCCCGAATTTTTCATAGAGCGTCACGGCATATCGTCCGAGGTTGATGATCCTGAGCCATCCGTTTCCTATAGTGCAGGGGGTGAGCAGTTGCACGGCATCGGGAAGACATGCCCGGGTCTCGCACACGGCGTCAAAGAACTCCCCTTTCGGGAGATTCCTTAGCGCCAGGTCCACCATAAACCCGCCGATGGCCACCCCGGGGGCCACTGCCCCGTGAAAGGACTTCACCCGTTCGACATATTCATCGTAGGAATAGGGGCCGATGGCGATTCCTTTTTCGTTTGTGAAAGCTTTGTGGGTATGTTTTTCCATCATGAAATACCAGGGTTGTACATCCAAATCCCCCTCGATCCCCCTTTAGAAAAGGGGGATGGCCAAAGGTACTTAAATTGAATTCCCCCCTCGATTGCCTTTAAAAAAGGGGGTTGGGAGATTTCCTTCCCCTATTTCGTGTTTTCCCATTTTCGTGTTTTCGTGATTATCTTCTTTGTGAACTCTATCCATTCTAGTCACTTTAGCTCACTTATTTTTTTGTGTTTTCCCTTAATTCTCTTTCTCTAATTTCGTGCTTTTAAACTTTCGTGTTCTTGTCGCGCCGTAGCCCTGAGTGTGTCGAAGGGGCGAAGGCGGATTCGTGATAATTGTTTTGATCACTTTTGTCATTTTCCCCTATTTCCTGCTCTTGTCGCGTCGTAGCTTTAGCGAAGGCGGATTCGTGATTATTCTTTTAGCCCGCTTCCAGAGAGATCTCGCCGACATTGATGCTCGTCTTCAGGTCGACCTGCACCTCTTTTTTTGCATAATCCCTATAGGAGATAACAATGCGATAGGGACCGCTGTTTTCTTCCAGATTGTCAATCTTGAAGTCCCCGAAATTGTCGGTCACCGTCACATGCACCTGTTCCGCGTTCTTCCACAACTCGACCCTGGCCTCTTCCGCACATTCCGTAACGCCTTCTCTCTGAAAGGACACACTCCCTGCCACAAAACAGCGAAAATACCGATACAGGTTCCTGTAGTATATCCTCGGCTCTGTTTTGAATTCAGGGTGAAGGACCTCCGCATCTTCCTGGGCCATCACGCTGCCCGTTTCGCCATCCACTTCCCGGACGATCTCCAGGGCGCCGGTGGGACAAGCCTGTACACATCGCGGTTCCGTCCACCCCTCATCCAGAAGATGTGCGCACAGGGTGCATTTTTGAGGGACATTCTTCTCATCATTCCACCAGATGGCCTCATAGGGGCAGGCCTTCAAGATGTCTTTCCGGCCCTTTGCCTTGTCCGGGTCAATGAGGACGATACCGTCTTCCCTTTTATAGAGGGCACCCTCTTTGGCGGCCTTGATGCACGGGGCATTATCGCAGTGCATGCAGGGCACCGGGAGATAGGCCACATCAATCAACGGATATTGGCCTCTCTCTTTTCGCAGGATATTGATCCAACGGTGTCCATGGAGCGGCTGAGACCCCGTATATCCCGGCCATTCATTGTCCACGTGCTCATCCTTGCAGGCGAGGAAACAGTTGTTGCAGTCTTCGCATTTTTCCACGTCGATAATGAGGTTCCACTTCGTCATTTCAGGCCTCGCCTCCTTTCCATCTTTCAATCTGGACAAGACAGGAATTGGCCGCCATGGAGTGTGATTTTTTTATTATCATGCGGCTCGGTGTCAGTTGATTGATACTCCCTCCACGATCAGGGGAATTCCCAGGTTCTCCGATGGGATCGTAGACGGCGCAGGATTCATAGGAGTGCACCGTCCCGGACGGCAGCCTCTCGGTCACCTGGGCTGCACAAATGACCGCCCCGCGATCATTGAAGACCTTGACGAGATCATTCATTTTGAGTCCGCGGGCCTCGGCGTCCTGTCCGTTAATCCTGACGATCCAGTAATAGTACCCGTCTATGAGCACCAGGTGATCCTTGATGTCGTGTCCCTCCCATGAGGGGATATATTTGGTGATTGTAGGCCGCTCGGGATCATTCGGATCGAACCGTTTAAGGCTCGAGCATTCGAACTCTATCTTGCCTGACTGGGTCTGGAGCCCCCGGGGAAACTGCTCTGTATAATCCCCTGGGAGGGGTGCCAGTTCCGGGGTATCCTTGGGCCGGTCCTCGGCGAACCACCTGTAGGATACCGGATCCCTGAGTTCTTCGGATGGGGCGGGAATGACATAGTATCCCTTTCTCAGAAATTCTTTCCAGCGGATGGCATTTGGCAGATCAGTGCCCTCAAAGAGCCGCTTGCACCAGTCCAGTTCCGTCATTCCCTCTGAAAAGGGCGCACCGAGCCCCAACCTCTTGGCCACATCCAGAAAGATCTGAAAATCGGATTTCGACTCTCCAAGGGGTTCAATGCATTTGTGCTGCATCACGGCGACCCGATGGTTGCACTGGTTGAAACTGTGTTGGATATAACCTCCGCAATTGGCAAACTCTCCAATATCCCATCGCTCAAAATTGGTGCAGGCGGGCAGCAGGACATCGGCAAACCTGGCTTCTCCTTCGAACCAGATGGATTGGTTGACGACGAATTCCAATCTATCTGATCGGTAAGCTTTGACGTAGCGGTTTGTCTCGGCCATGGTCCCGAAATGGGACCCGCCGTATTTGTAGTACATCTTAATTTGAGGATATCCCGGTGTGGGATAATCAAACTTCAGAAATTGTCCCTCTATGGTCTTGGGATCCGTGGGATACCCCTCGCACTCCCCGTTGAGGATCGCCTCCGGTATCCGGAGTCTGGGAACCCTTTGATAGACGGAATTTACCGTGGCCAGTTGGGGCATCCTCTGGTACATATTCACTGCCATGGCTGTGCCTTCAATATCACCGGACAGCCCACCCTCTGCATATCCTGGAAAGAAGAA
>JAFDIX010000683.1 GCA_019307805.1 Deltaproteobacteria bacterium
TCTGAGACAGGTGAATGACTTCCAGTTCAAATCCTTCCCTTGACAGCTGTTGGCGCAGCATCTCGATCATCATAAAGGTATTGCCAATACCCTCATGAGGCGACCCGTTGATGGCAACAATGGTAGACGGTGCAGCCATTTTTTGTTCCTCCCTTCCTTCTGAGGTCCTTGAATGTCGGTTCATGGATGGTTTTGTTATTTGCTCTGATTCCAGACCGGTCTCCCTGTCTTGCCTGTGGGCATTTTGGGGCATGGGGCCCAGACCGAGTTTCCTCTGATAATAGGCCGGGTAGCGTTTGGTGAGCGGTAAACCAAGGCCCAGCATCACGGTCATGGGGATGATGGCCTCAAAACAAATAAGCGCCAAAGGGCTGTGGAGTCCAAAAATTCCAGGCACGAGTCCCAGCAGCATGCAGATATGAGGGCCTGGTTGATCTTTCTGAAGACATCTGTTTGCCAAACGGCCTCGGGAGTGGTCTTTCGTGCGAAGTACATGGTAAAGGGCTCCCGGCCGAGGACAGGGGGCAGAACAGCAAAAAGGAACAGCACCAGGTACACACCAGCGGCAGGGGCCATTCCCAAGAGCCTTCCTGCACCATCCGGCCACAGCCACAGGCTTAGTGCGGCAAGCAGGATGAAGGCTCCCAAACCTCTATGGATGGGGGAGGCCTGGTCCTGCCGCATGAGTAAACAGAAGGCAATGACGTCTGCCGCCAGGATGATGAGGACGGAGACCCCTGTGGCAAGGCTCTGGAACCCTGCGAGTCTTCCAACCGTGATGAAGGCTGCAATGCCAAGGATGGGTATGATTTTCGCGAATCGCATTCTCAAGTCCTCGACTCATCTTTTTTAAGATCGCGCATGGCACCAACACGTCGCTGAAAAAGCCTGTCAATGACATAAGCGCGGCACATTCGGGCATTTTTGACCATTTGCATGGTACGGGCGGCATCCTCTTCATAGGAGAGGTGATGGGTCATTCTGCTTCTCAGGGCCATTTCCCGGTCCACAATTTTCTCACCCAATTCCACATAGTAGGACATGTCTTCAACCTTGAGCCCGAAACCGAAGCCTCGCCCATACATGGCCCCCATGCGTACGTCATCCTGGTCAAATTTATCCTCCCGGTGGGGCAGAAGAAGTTTGGCATCCAGAAGCTCCTTCACCTGATCGGATGAAAGGCCGGTGGCTGAGCAAAAGTCCATTCTGTCCACAATACGGTCATCCCTGGATTTTCCGAAAATGATATCATTGAGCTGGAGCTGTGCTGAGAAATCGGCCTCATCCCCTCTTGATTCAAACATTTCTTTTATCTCTGCAAGGGTGAGACGATGGGCATCCTGGAGGTGCAGGATAAATCTGATCCGGTCCACACATCCCGGATCATAGTAGGCCATGTTGGGGCTGGTTCGGGTGGGTTCCGGGAGGAGCCCCTGGTGCAGGTAGTGCAGTATGGTGGATTTGGGTACTCCGGATGCCTTGACCAGTTCATTCATTCGGAAACCAGGCTTATCTGTTCTGGATGCGGGCCGGGTCGATGTTGTTTTGGGCATATAATGATTGCTCCAATCGATTCAAGAAAATCCTGCGGATTATGGAAAATAAGGATTTAAAACCGGAACCGGATGATCATAAGGGAGAGCATAATGCAAGAAGTGTAACGTGTCAAGTAATACTTTACGCTTTGTTTGCGGGGTGTTCGGCAATGGGTTGGTAATAAGATTAGGAATTGGTGCAATGTCTTGAAGGAAATAAGGGTCAGAGGCCTTTGGGTGCCGACGGGCCGGATGTCTTGTAGCCCCCGGCAGAGAGGAGTTGGCCGATTCCTTTCATATGGGGGGCGCCCACGAAGACGAGGGCATCTCCTGTTTCCAGGTAGGGCTGCATTCTGTCAAAGAATAATCGGTCGCGACGGTCTATCACAGAATAATGGCGACTCGGGAACCGGAGGCCTGTGGATTTCATCCTGTCCAGATCCCCCTTGAGATAACAGTCTGCATAGTCCCGGGCAATAGTATGCCAGTCCTGGACCCTTCCCAAAAAGGCAAGTATCCTGTCACGGGGCAGCCCTTCCAGTACCCCGATCTGCTCTTCAATGGTCTCCAGGAAGAGGATCTCTTTACCCATTTCCCCGGCAATGGCATAGGCCTCCATGTCCACGGAATGCGTCCAGCCGTTTTTTTTCAGGAAGGCGCTCCATAGGGTAAAAAAGGCCAGCCAGGGTTTCATATCCTTGGTCAAACTGTAGACAAGGTTTTCCATTTTCAGGGTCCTGGGATTCATCAGGAAAAAGGGGTTTCTGCCTTTGCAGACAGGAAACAGGAGACCGGTCATTTCTTCGACGATGTTCTTGTCCAATTGGTCCAGGATAGAGGTGCCCATTCCCGGAACGGTTCCGGCCTGTACCACCTTTGCCATGCTTTCCTTGTCCAGGGGCCCTTCAAACATCACGGTGCGGGCCTTTTCAATATAATAGGAAAGAGATGTTTTGAAACTGTTTGGGAAGAAATGGGCCGTCCCTGCCAGAAATGACCGCTTGCCATTTCTCCGGATCTCCCAGATCATCTTGAAATCTTTTTCTTTGTTTTTCTTAAAAAACATCACCTTGTTTTTTTGTGTAACGCCAAAAATGTCTCAAGGATCGAAGGCTTTTTGAGAACAAGATCACACATCTCATATTTTCGGTCTGGCACGCCCCCCCATTTTTTCTTGAACCGGCTTATTCCCGGATTAACTCCAAAGCCGAGGTGTACATGCTTCTTGCCATATTCCCGGCTTATTCGGACCGTTTCAAAAAGCAGGAGATCGGATGCGCCGGGGACATAGGTTTTTCTGGAATGGCATCCGATAATATAGGTCGAGAAGTGCCTGGGCTCAAGATCAATCACATAGAATGCGGCCAACCGATTTTCGTGGTCCCATGCATTCAATAAAAG
>JAFDIX010000684.1 GCA_019307805.1 Deltaproteobacteria bacterium
ATCAAAACCTACAGTTTTGAAGTCACAGGTGTGCATGTCAATAGCGACAGCAGCAAGAGCCTCACCATGAAGCTGGATCCCGGTGACGATGTGAAACCCGGCAAGTATTCCTTCGTCATCGAAGCGAAGACGCTGGACGGGCAACTGAGCGATACCGCCAAATTGACGATAACCCTCACGGAAAAGGAAAAAGTGAAAAAGGCAAAAGGGGTGAAAATGTCCACGTCCTATCCTGTACTGACGGGACCCACTGACGCCAAGTTCGAATTCTCCGTGGAGGTGGAAAGTGAACTTGAAAAAGATTCCATTTTCAACCTCATGGTCCAGGGGCCTGAAAACTGGGATATCAATTTCAAACCCTCCTTTGAAGACAAATACATCTCCAGTTTGCGGATCAAAGCCAACCAGAGCCAGAGCATGGCTGTGGAGGTAAGACCCTATGCACTGGCCGGACCCGGCAGGTACCCCATAAAGATCAAGGTAAGCTCGGAAAACGCCCAGGCAGAAGCCGAACTCGTGGTGGTTCTCACGGGGACCTTCAAACTGGAAGCAGGAACGGCCACTGGTCTGCTCAGCCTGGAGGCCTACCAGGGCAAGGAGGCCAATTTCTCCTTCTACGTGAAAAACACCGGCTCGGCCCCCCAGAATGGTGTCAAGTTCCTATCCTTTAAGCCCGAAAACTGGACCGTGGAATTCAAACCCGAAGGATTCGAGTCCATCGGTCCGGGAGAGCTCAAGCAGATCGAGGCAATCATCACCCCTGCTGAGCAGGCCCTCGTAGGGGACTATTCGGTGGCTTTGTCAATAGAAGGGGAAAAGGTGAATAAGGCCCTCGAGACAAGGATCACGGTAAGGGCATCCACAATCTGGGGCTGGTTAGGCATTGCTATCATTATTTTTGTGCTCGCCGGCCTCGTGTTCCTTTTTGTGCGAATGGGAAGGCGGTAAAATGGCGGATGAAAATATTATAGAAACGCAAGGTCTGACAAAGAATTACAATCATCAGGCCGCGGTGGATAGCCTCTCTCTTCTGGTACAGGAGGGAGAGATCTTTGGATTTTTAGGCCCCAACGGTGCAGGCAAGACGACTACGCTTCTGATGCTTTTGGGGCTCACCCTGCCTTCAGCAGGTTCCGCCGCAGTATGCGGTTTGGACCCTGTTCGACAGGCCAAAGAGGTCAAGCGACTTGTTGGATACCTTCCGGAGAATGTCGGTTTCTATGAAGACATGGACTCGGTCCAGAGCCTGGAATACATCGCCGACCTGAATGGGATGGCCCAGGGTACTGCATCGGACAAAATCTGGGAGTTACTCAAAGAAGTCGGCCTCACGGACAGCGCTAACAAGAAGGTAGGAACTTACTCCCGGGGCATGAGGCAGCGCCTCGGCATTGCAGAAGTGCTCATTAAAGATCCCAAGGTCCTGTTTCTGGATGAACCCACTCTGGGCCTGGATCCGGACGGCGCACTTCGAATCATTGAACTTATTCAGTCCCTCAACAGGGATAAGAATATGACAGTTTTGCTCTCTTCCCATAATCTTCACCAGGTTCAAAAGATTTCACACCGCGTGGGTATCATGATAAAAGGAAAAATGGTGGCCACGGGTTCCATTGAAAACCTGGCAGCGGAGAAGTTTGGAGTGGGTGAGGAAGAATACACCCTGGAAGAGATCTATATGAAATACTTCCAGGAGGTTTAAACATGCACGGTCTTTGGGCTGTATATAAAAAGGAATTATCAGACCATTTTTCCAGTTACAGATTCGTCCTTCTCTTTGCGCTCATTGCCATGGTCAGTTTCATCACGAGTTCCATGGCAGGACTGAGCTTGCGGGCGAGTCTGGAGAGTATGGAAAAGCAGCGATATATCTTTCTCATGCTCTTCAATACTACGGGCGCCCTCTTTTCCATGGTGCAGTTCGTGGCCTTCTTCGGCCCCCTCATTGGGATCGTACTCGGGTTTGATGCCATCAACAGGGAAAGGGCCCACGGCACATTGATAAAGGTGGTGTCCCAACCCATATATCGGGATGCCGTGGTCAATGGAAAGTTTCTCGCCGGTGTGACCACCATCAGTGTCGTGCTGATATCCATCGTCCTGATGATCTCAGGATTTGGCCTCGCCCTCCTGGGTGCCGTGCCTTCTTCCGGGGAGATATGGCGGCTGTTTTTCTACGTGATCATCAGCATCTTCTACATTTCTTTCTGGCTGGGGCTTTCCATCCTTTTCTCTATTCTTTTCAGGAATATAGCAACCTCTGCGCTGGCTTCCATAGCCCTGTGGATTTTTCTTTCCTTTTTCGTCTCCATTAGCGCAGATGTGCTTGCCAAGAGCATAGCACCGATTGACAAGCCTGGGGGAGTTGACCCCGAGATGGTCATCAAAAATGCCCGGATCAAGGAAGCCGTCTCACTCATATCTCCCATGGTACTCTATAGAAACGCAACGGCCACGGTCATTGATCCCATGCGAAACACCACCAAATCCATGGTATTGATGGGGCCCATGGAGCAATTGTCGGCGTCACGCTTTAAGAACCCACTGTCCCTTGGCCAGAGCTTTCTGGTTGTGTTTCCCCATATTGTGGCCATGATTGCCATCACTTTGATTTGTTTTGCCATCTCCTACCTGGTGTTCATGGTTCAGGAGATATTGCCATCACTTTGATTTGTTTTGCCATCTCCTACCTGGTGTTCATGGTTCAGGAGATCAGGACATGATTTTCCTCGGGCACCGCTTCCCGTGTCACTCATTTCGCCTGGTGTTTGAGGGGAAAGGTCAAGGAGGTTTTGACTTATGAAGATTGAGGACGTGACCGCCGGCAAGAATGATCAGGAAAAGGTGGATCTGGACGGGCTGCAGGTGCCGGTCGCAGCACTCAAGAACCTGCTCAATGAAGGCTATATTCACATCAGAACCTACAGGGAGAACCGGACTTTTTCCCTGTGGGGCAAAAACTGCACCGCATGCCTGAGTATGGAACAAATTCAGGAAAAGGCCGGTTGATCATTATATGGGCGTTGGAGGGGAGTCCTTGCCATCGGCGTTGAGCCTGCCCCCCAATAGTGTTTACTCCCATTCCCAGACCATCTGAAAAACTGACTAATAGCCTAAGAAACCGGAGACAGTACTGTGTTCGACCTTCTTATTAAGGGTGGGGTATTTATCTATCCCATCATCCTTTGCTCCATCATTGCCCTTGCCGTGTTTATCGAGAGGTTGTGGCTGCTGAGACGAAAGCGGGTTATTCCCTCGGAATTTATCCGGCAGATTGAGGACATGCTGAGAAAGCAGAAGATTTCCGACGCAATCTTCCTGTGCCAGGGGGACTCATCGTCCATTGCCAGGATATTCCTTGCCGGGCTCAAGAGTTCGGGCCGGGGAATGTGGCTGGTCAAGGAGGCTATTGAGGAGAGAGGTGGCAGAGAGGCTGTTATCCTTGAAAAACATGTGAACATTCTATCGACCATTGCCAACCTGACACCGCTGCTGGGACTCCTGGGAACCGTATCGGGAATGATCAAGACCTTCAATGTCATTTCCGTGCAGGGTGTGGGCAATCCGGCCCCACTGGCGGGAGGCATCGCCGAGGCGCTCATCACCACAGCGAGCGGGCTGTGCATTGCGATTCCAACCCTGGTATGCTACCGCATATTAAAGGATAAGGCGGAATCCCTCATTTTTGAAATGGAAGAAAATTCCATCAAAATAATCGAAATCATGGAGAGTTTTAACACACAGTGAACATAAAAAGGAAATTGAATCGTGCGGTTTAGAAAGGCAAAAGAGGAAGAACCCAGACTCGGTTTGGCGCCATTGATCGATATTGTCTTCCTGCTTTTGATTTTTTTTATGGTGACCTCGCACTTTGATGTGGCCTCCGGGCTCCATATTCAATTACCGGAGGTGGCACAAAGGTTATTCAACCAGAAAGACAACCAGTTGCGCCTGATCATTGATAAATCGGGAGGGATGTTCCTGGACGGCAAACGTCTGGACCTCAAAACCCTTGAGAAGAAACTTGAAAAGGCGGTCAATGAAAAGGATCTGGTTCACCTGGTCCTGCAGGCGGATAAGGATGTGCGCCATGGAGCCGTTGTACAGGCCATGGACGTTGCTAAATCGGTGGGTATCAATTCCATAATTATCGCTGCCCAGTGGAAGGCAGATAAGGTGCTTTGATCCGACCGCTGGAGATATTTTGTTTTGGCTTTTACCAAAAAAGGGTTTTTTAAGTTCTCCTTTTTTGCCCTCCTTTTTCTGGGCCTGATCGTATCCTGGCTCGGTTTTGGTGAACGTGGGTTTATTCACCTCTACCGCATGGAAAAAGAACGCCAGACCCATTTGGAGAAAATCCATAAGCTCGAAAGCGAAAACAAGAGACTCCTGGAAGAGATCAAGCGCCTTCAATCAGACAAAGAGCACATCGAGTCCACGGCCAGAAGGGAACTGGGTGTGATCAAGAAAAATGAGACCCTGTACCGGCTCATACCCGAGAAGGATCAAAAAAAAACCACGACCGGAGCCCAGGAAAATAAAAAATCCAACCCATGATAGCTAATACATGGTATCCCAATTCCCAGTTTTGAATGCGAGAATTAAGGAAGGAGAGAAAAAGATGTCTGCCTCTAATGATCTCCACACCAAAATACTGAGTCACGGAC
>JAFDIX010000685.1 GCA_019307805.1 Deltaproteobacteria bacterium
CCGGGACTGACATCTTCAAGCTTTTTCAGCTCGGCTTCATTGGCCCTGGCTGCTTCCTCGCAGATGGCCTTGGCGATTTTTTCCGTGTTTCCGGTCTGGCTGAAATAAGTCACTAATACTTTCATGATGTAACCTCTTTTTTTTAGTTCAACATCGTTCACTTGTGAACCCCGAGTGTTGCAAATCTTCTTCAGTAAGGACCGCATGTGAGAGCAAATTAGTGACCTGATCAATACGTGGCATACAAACCGAATAGCATAGCTCAAGTACTCTATCAGCTTATAAACTGATGTACGTCTCCAACCATAACTTAACCGCCAAATGCGCTTTGAAAAATACGCACCGAGACACCTTTTTTTAATGCATCATCGTGCTGGACCACCAGATTGTCAACCACAACCAGGCCGCCATCCGAAGCAAAGATTTCCAGACGGGCTAAAAGATCTTTGACTTTAGCACCGTCTGAAATCTCCACTTCAAGTCCTTGCGATGGATCGTAGCCGGGATATCGTTGCGGCAGCGTTCCGAATAATCTGACCCTAATTTTCATCCGTCATTGCCTATTTAAAATCAAGGGTATTGTCCAGATCTTCATCGGTGACGGCAAACACTTTATTGTGAGGCGGCAGCGGTTCTTCATAGAAAAACTTGGCCAGTCGATCATCCTTATTTGTAAATCCGGCATTGCGATTGAATTCCAGTTCCGCTTTCAATACCCGGATCCCGAGGGCCGGGATGTCATCTGCCCCCATCTGCGTGCCGAGCTTGGCATTGATCATTTTGAGCAGGGCTTCACTGACATCCGGAGCCGCCAGCGCAGCCCCGGCCAGCAAGCACAGTCCGGTGCAGTCCAAAGAAGCCATTGAAATTTGGGCCTTGCGAGACGCCTTTACCTGACCTTCTGCTTCCAGAGGATTGAGAACACCTCCCAGATACGCACCAACTAGATTACCGGCGGTATGATCTGCGCCCATGGGCGAGGTTGCATAGGTAACGCCGTTGCCCTGCATACCTCTGGGGTCGTAGGCGGCAATGCTCTGGCCTTTGGCCACCGGCACGCGATGATGATTGAAATGTTTGCCAACAGCTGCCGGACCGTTTCCAAGAACTTTTCCGATCTCCGTTCCCTTGGCAATTTCCTCCATCAGCTCGATAGCCGCTTGTCCGTCACCAAATTCTTTATAGCCGGCATCCATGGCAACACCAATGGCAACGCCGGTATTCATGGTATCCAGCCCGATATCATCGGATAGAAAATCAAGCCTGGCAATCACATCCAAATCATCAATACCGGGCATGCCTCCCATGGACCAGATGGTTTCATATTCCAGAGAAGCTGTAACATACTTGCCACCGTCGTCCACAAATACATTTGAGCAACGAATGATGCACTGAGAGCACCCCATATGGGTGGTTTGACCGCCGCGTTTCTGAATGGTTTCGGCCAGGGCCTCACCGCTGATTTTCTCCCAGCCCTCGAAAACACCTTTGGTAGCATTATAGCTTGGAAATGCCCCGATGGAGTTTACAGCCGACACAAGTCCTGCCGTGCCAAGGGCACCAAGCATTTGCCCTGAAAAAGGATGATCCTTTACGGCTTTGGCAAAAACCTTGGCGGATTCTTTAAAGGATTCCGGATCAGCGATAGCGTCCGGGTTTTTGCCCTGCCGGCTGATAACAATGGCTTTGATCCCTTTTGCGCCCATGACTGCACCAAGGCCTCCGCGGCCGGCAGCGCGGCAGGGGCGCCCATCAACATCGGAGCTTTGAATAGATGCTGATGACAATTGATATTCCCCCGCGGGACCGATACACAGTACACCGTTTTTCTCGCCATGGTCCTGGAGCAATATTTCAACCAGGGCATAGGTCCGCATACCTTTAAAATTATCAGCGGCTTGAAGGGCGGCGTTACCGTTTTGATCGATGATTAGGTTGAACAGTTTGCCTTGCGGTGCCAACCCCTCAACGATAATAGCGGTAATACCCAGTTTGCCCAGGGCAGCTGCGACGGTTCCGCCGGCATTGCTTTCTTTAATCGTACCGGTCAGCGGGCTCTTGGCACCAATGGAAATCCGGCTGGTATTAACCAATGAAGTCCCGCTTAAAAGTCCGGGTGCAAAAATAAGTTTGTTCTCAGGCCCTAGGGGATCACATGTCGGCGGCACTTCGTTGTTGATCATTATCGAGGTCAAACCTCTTCCGCCCAGCCCCACATAATCCTGGGGTACATCCTCTACCTTGACCGTCTGTTCACTCATGTTAATTCGTATAAACTGCATTTAAATCTCCCTTTTCAAATTTAATTTAGGACACTGATTGATTCCCGATTATTCAAATTGAAGTTCGGTCGATATATCCGGTGAATTCAAATTGCAATGTTTTATTGCCATTTTTATTGTATTTAGTGCCTGAACATAATTTATCGCAAATTAACGGCTTTTACACTTTACGTTCAGTCATTAGTTAGCTTGTTTTTCCATGGGAGTTCTTCAGGAGATGCATTATTCCATTCTTCAATTATTCTTTGTGCTTCCGGAAAGTCTGTCTCAGAAACCCGAATTAAGCCCCAACCATATTGAGATTGGAAAAGGCCATCATATGCAGTATCATGAAATGATTTTATTTCTGCATATATTCCATGTTCCTTCAAAAGAATAACATTAGATATTGATTCGATGCAAAAAAATCAGCTTTTATAGTGGTTGCCAAAAAACCGTTCCGTTGTCTAAACGTTTTTTTCTACAACCACATATACCGCAATTCCTTATTTCGGAACATTTTTATGGAAAGCGGTATAAAAAAATGAATATAAGTGAGATCTATACGGCGATTATTCGACCGCGAAATAACCTCACCCTATTTAGTGATTTTATTTTTCAGGACACATGGCAGTTGAGGCGGACCAGCCGACAAAAAAATATTAATCCCAAATCAAGGTTTGATCCCAGCTCTGTACAGCGTTTCCACTAATCTATCGGAGGAACTTATAATTTGAGGGGCGTCCCGCAACCCGGTCAATTCACCGGAAATGTTGTCTAAAAGCCCGCATTAAACTTGCTGTATGCAGTTTGAGAATCGAAAAAACTCAAACCCAGGATTATAAAACTTAAAAATCAAAATAGTAAGTATTCAAACAGGGCTGAACCTTTTTTAAAAACAACTTTTTCTACAGTCTCGTTATATTAAGAAAAAAAATCATTACGCCTTGTTATTGGGCTCGTTCCAGATAAAGATCTGGGAATTCCTTCTGGAGCTCATTCATGAGATCTTTAAGGGTAGATGATAGAAGAAGACTGGAAATGATAGAGCAGCAGACTT
>JAFDIX010000686.1 GCA_019307805.1 Deltaproteobacteria bacterium
TGTGGTCGATTTGAGCAGCCAGGCCGCTGGTAAAGTGACTGTGAAGACAACCATCAGAACAATCGCTACTGCCTGTTTCCATGAAATCGCAAGCGCGCTTCCACCGGATTCCTGATTGACCGCGACTGTTTGAGACTCCATCACGTTCCATAATCCGAGCCCCCCTAGAACTAGCCCCAGACCACCAAAAACGATCAACCCCATATAAGCTGCGTACGGTTCATTTTCCTGAAAGCTGGTATAACACCAGGCCAGTGCGAATCCGATCAAAAATACCGAAAGGAAAAGTAGAACCAGAAACCGCTTCTCAGCCTTCCTGGATTTTGCGAACGAAATGACTCTGGCAAAAGCGAAGAAGGCGAGTCCGCCCAATATTAGAAAAAACAGTATTCCAAATGTCGACATGTGTAGCTCCTTAATCGAACATACTAGATCTTCTTATCCCAGAATGCCTTCGCACTTGCGGCTGTCTTTCCCCCATAACCAAACGCATCATCCAACTGACGGGCAATATCCCTTCCCACGGGCAGTCCCACCAGCAATTTTGCCGTATCATGAATCCAGGTATCCAATTTGTTGTAAGGACAGGCCGAAATACAGAACGAACATCCGGTACCGCCATTTCGGTCCCACTGGAGCATGCACCTTTCGCCATGGTGATACCATTTCTTGACCCCCTCACTGCTGGATAAAGATCCCGTGGTATTCGTTGCCGAGGGTTCATCATCTACGCTGATTGCATTGGATGGACATGCCTCCGTACATTTCTTGCAGCGTTTGCAGAATTCCAAGACACCAAAACTGACCGGTTTATCAAACTCCAGTTCGAGATCCGTATACACTTTCGCCAATCTGACCCTGGGGCCATATTTCTCAGTGATCAGAAGCCCCATGCGGCTCAATTCACCCAGCCCGGCCTGTATCGCAATGGGAATACTCAACCCGGTATCATTCCCGGTAGGAATCGATTTGTAGCCCAGCAGATTGAGAAACTCGGCCACCTTGAGTGAGACCTCCGGCATAATCGAATACCCGAGGCCTGCGGCAGCGCCGCTTATGAACCCGGGAGCCTTCATGGCATCGTAGTCCATTTCAAAGGCCATACAAATCACGGACCTGGGTTGAAAGGGAAAGACCCCTTCTGCCTCGCTCATCTTGTCCCACGGGATCTCCAGTGATTTGTCGTCCTCAACAGAAGGGTCAATGTCAAACCATTTGCTGTAGGTCCAGCGTTCATCATAGGGAGCAATGCCGACCAGGTCTGCTCCCAGAAAATTGGCGGCCCGTTTGACTTTCTTCGTGGCCTCTGCCTTGTCTTGAAACTGATATCGGTCAAATTTCGGGTTGGCGTGCCGGTCCCAATCATCGTAGTTTCCAGTGTTCCTGACCCCCGCTCCCATCAAAGGAGTGCCTGCGCGATGACCGGCCCAGCCGGCCCAGTGCAGTGCCCAGTCCACCTTTGAATAACCCGGCGTTCCCTCCTGGGGAAAGGGAATCACTCCCGATTTCTTTGCCCCATTCCCCAGAAAATTGGGCCTGACCCTTTCATCCCAAAATCCCCGGTTGAATATGGTGTATTTCTGGTTCATTCGCTTGTAGTCTTTTGAGATTTCGTACATGTCGTCGATCGTTTCATGTTCCTTCCGAAAAGGGGAAAAGGGCCGGGTTTGACTTCCTCCGCTCGAAGCTGCAGCGGCATCTTTACCTGAACCGCCAACCAGCGCCCCTGCACCGGCTGCCGTCAGGAGTTTGATAAACTCCCTGCGGCTTCTCCCTCTCTGGTCATTCCTCTCTGAACTGTTATCCATGATTGGCCTCCCTGATTACTTGTTCGGACGGGCGGGGTGAAGAAACCTGCGTAGGATAAGAAAACCGGAGAGTGCGAAAATCACAATAACGATTGTCACAATGATTGGAGAACGGGCTTTCAATCCTTCCATTTGGGTCCGTTTGGAATAATCCCGCAATGCGTTGAACTGGGTATAATCTTCGGCAACCGGTAATACCTTGTTGTCGGCAACATATGCACGATACGCTTCCATCATATCCGTGAATCTCTCCGGCATCTCTTCCTTGAGATCTCTTGTTTCACCCGGGTCGATGACAATGTTGAACAGGTGCCACTGGTTGTCACCAACAGGCGCCCTGTCTTTGACAATCTTGTAGTCACCCTTGAAGAGGGCTGCATTGCCTGCAAGTTCATAGCCGATGGTCTCATCTTTACTGTGAACTCTGTCAACTTCCCCTTTGGCCAGGGGCACAAGACTTTTCCCAACCATGGGTTCAACCGAACGGCCGTGATAATGGCCCTGGGGAGGATTTACACCGGACATTTCCAGAATGGTGGAGGCAATATCCGTCACATAGGCAAACGCGTTTGTGATCTTCCCTTTTTCAGAGACGCCCTTTCCGGAAATGATCAAGGGAACCCGCATCCCGCCTTCCCCTGCCCAAAACTTGTAAAAGGCCAAAGGGGATGCGGCGGAGCTGGCAAAAGTGGGCCCCATGTTCATAAAGCTGCCGCGGGTTCCCAGTGTCTCGTAGTCCCGGTTGTAACCATTGGCCTTGAGCCACAGTTTCATATACAGTTTTTCGAGAGGGGCGGTATCATCGACGTCGCTGGATTCAGGACCATTATCCGAGGTGA
>JAFDIX010000123.1 GCA_019307805.1 Deltaproteobacteria bacterium
TCTATCCGCCATCCTGCTCCTGTGGTCCATGGACCCGGAAGTCTATTTCATTATATATGTCTCCTGCAAGGTCAGCATCAGCTCCACCCTCATCGCCTCCGTTCTTGGTGTTCCGGCCGGGTTCCTGATTGCCTTTAATGAATTTCGAGGCAAACGCGCAGTCATTACCATCCTCAATTCCCTTCTGGCCCTGCCTACGGTGGTGGTGGGACTCGTTGTCTATGCCTTTATCTCCAGACGGGGGCTCCTTGGCATGCTGGAGCTTCTCTACACCCAGCCCGCCATGGTCATCGGCCAGGTCATCCTGATCCTTCCCATTGTGACGACCCTGACCATTGCGGCGGTGAGCAGGATCGACGGAAGGTACAGAAAAACGGCCCTGACCCTGGGCGCGACCCCTTTCCAATCCGCCATTGTGGTCTTCCGGGAGGCCCGTTTTGCCGTGATTGCAGCAGTGATTGCATGCTTTGGAAGGGTCATTGCTGAAATCGGCATCAGCATGATGCTTGGGGGCAATGCAAAGGGTTTTACCAGAACCATGACCACGGCCATGGCCCTGGAATATGACAAGGGGGAGTTCGTCCTGGGGGTGGCCCTCGGGATTGTCCTCCTGCTCATAAGCTTTGTGGTGAATATCTTCTTTAATTATTTGCAGGGGAGAACCCGGGCATGACGCTTTTTGAAATCAGGGGACTCACCAAGGTTTACGGACAGAGGTCGGTCCTGGACATCCCGGAGCTGGACTTTGAAAGGGGAGAGATCTATGCCCTTCTGGGGCCCAATGGTTCAGGCAAGACCACCCTTCTGGAAATACTGAGTCTCCTTCTTCCCCCCACCACCGGAACGATCCGATACCTGGGGAGAAGAATTGATTTCAGCGCAAACAACCTGACCGCCCTGCGCCGGGAGATCGTTATGGTCCCCCAGAATCCCGTCCTCTTTACCGCGTCGGTGGTTAAAAATGTTGAATTCGGTCTCAAAATAAGAAATATACCCAGGGACGAAAGAGATAATATCATCGAGGCCAATCTGGATCTCGTGGGCATGGGTCGCTTCAGGGATGCAGAGGCCCATAAACTGTCAGGAGGTGAAACCCAGAGAGTCGCCATTGCCCGGGCACTTGCCTGCTCCCCCAATGTGATTTTTTTTGATGAGCCCACTTCCAATGTGGATGTGGAAAACCAGTTGGCCATCGAACAGATCATGACGGAAATCAACGCCCAAAAGGCGATCTCCGTTATTTTCACAACCCACAATCTCACACAGGCCTCCAAGATCGCCCACAGGGTCGTCTCCCTTTATGAGGGGCAGAAGGCGGCCTCTGTCTTTGAGAATATCTTCAGTGGTGAGATCATAGACGCTGAGAACGGGGAAAAGTTCTGCCTTGTTCAGGAAAAGGTAAAACTGTGGGTTAATACGGGAAGGGAAGGAACCGTAAGGCTTGCAATCGATTCATCCCGGATACGCCTACTGGTTGATGAGGAGGTAGCCCCGAATAGAAATGCCTTTAAAGGGAAACTCCTGCAGTTGACAGATGAAAACGGCCACATAAGGGCCATTGCTGATATTGGGATACCACTGAGCGTCATCCTGCCCAAATCTATTTTAAAGGACAAACCCCTTTACATCGGTGAGGAAGTAATCCTCCATTGCCCCCCGGATGCCATCCAGATCTTCTAAGATAAAATGGGGTCAAGACCCCATTTTATCTTTGCGGAACAAGTTCCAAATCCACAGCCCAAAGACAAAAATGAGTGACCCGAGACACGCCGCAATGAGATCCTCAAAGCTGATGGCGATCCGCCCCAGCCCCAGATCGATACCCAAGACCCTGAAAATGGCGCCCCCGATCAGGGCCCCGGCCATACCGATACCGATATTGGCAAAAATACCGAACCCTTTTTTCTTACCCTTGATGAGCATCCCTATCAGGGTGCCTGCGAGGGCTCCCACAATCAACCACACAATAATATTCCCCAGCATAAACATTCCCTCCCCTGCAAATGGCTGCATTCTGGAAAAAAGGATTCGCCTTGCTTGCAAAACACATCACATCAACATCAATGCCGGTTTTTCAATCATTTCTTTAATGGTTCTAAGGAATCTGCCCGCAGGTGCGCCATCGATGAGCCGGTGATCAAAGGTCAGGCTCAAGCCCATTCGGACCTCGGCCACTACCTGATCCCCTCTGACAGCAGGTTTTTTCCTCATTCTCCCCACGCCCAGGATCGCACTTTCGGGGGGTCTGATAATGGGTGTGAAATGGTCCACACCGACGAATCCGAGGTTGCTGAGAGTAAAGGTGCCGTGTGCCAAGTCGTCAGGAAGGAGCGTGTTCTCCCTGGCCTTTTCTAAAAGGACTTCAATTTCCCCTTCAATCTGTCCAATGGTTTTGTGATCCGCCGAGCGCACCACCGGAACCACAAGGTTACCCTCAGCCTCCATGGCGAGCCCGATGTGGATCTGTTTCCAGACCCTGATCAAATCTCCATCTACGCTGGCGTTTGTACCAGGGTGACGGCGAAGGGCCATGGCGGCTATTTTGAGCAGGATAGCATTGAATGAAATCTTTGTTCCGCTTTCTTGAAAATCATTTCTGAGGGACAACAGTGCCTCAGCCGATGCCTCGGTCTGGAGTGTGAGCTGGGCAGACCGGGTCAGGCTCAGAAGCATGTTGTCAAATATCACCCTTCGCACACCTTCAATGGGAATGCTCTCAGCGACCTCGTTGCCCGAATAAACGCGCACGTCTTCCTGCAGGATGTCAGCCCGCGCCTCACCCGGAGGAGACGGCAGGCTTTCCAGGACCATTAGTATGTCCTTTTTCACGATCCTTCCCCCCGGTCCGGTGCCCATAATCCGACCCAGTTCGAGATTGTGGTCAGCCGCCATCCTGCGTGCAAGTGGTGAGACCTTTATCCGTTCTTCTGGGCCCCTGCTAACAGGAGGTGGTGCAGCACCTTCAGCCTGCACCTTTTCCTTCCTCCCCGAAGGCCTTTCCGGTGGGAGGTCCTGGGCCGGGTAATCCCTGGCAAGGGCATCATACTCATTTCTGTCATCTGCCAGATATCCCACAACGTGCGCCACGGCATAGGTCTTTCCTGCCTGGGCAGCGGGATGCGCAATGCCATCTGCAGGGCTGGGAACCTCGTAGGTAATCTTATCTGTTTCAATGACAAAAAGAACATCCTCTTTCTTAACCAAATCCCCTGAGCGACATTTCCAGCTCAGCAGCTTGGCACTCTCCATTGTCATTCCCAGCTTTGGCACTTTGAGTTCAATCATATCAACCCTTTAGAGATTCAGCACTCTTTTGGCACCGGTAACAATATCATCCACTTGGGGCAGTACGAATTTTTCGAGAACGGGAGAAACCGGAATGGGGGTGTCCTTGGCCCCAATTCGGGAGACCGGCGCATCCAGATAATCGAACAATTCTTCACCTATCCTTGCCGCGACCTCTGCCCCAAAGCCTCCTGTCAAACAGGCCTCATGGGCGACAAGCACATGGTTGGTTTTCTTCACTGATTCGGCGATAAGTTCAAAATCGAGAGGCTTCAGAGACCTCAGATCAATAATCTCCGCATCGACACCCTCTTCCGCCAGACCCTCTGCGGCCTCTAAAGCCACATAGGTCATTCTTGAATAGGTAAGAATGGTGATATCCTTCCCTTCTCTTTTGACTTCTCCCCTGCCCAGGGGAATGACATATTCCTTTTCCGGGACCGGCCCTGTCTGGGCAAAAAGACGCTTATGCTGAAAGAACATCACCGGGTCATCATCCCTGATAGCTGCTTTCATTAGCCCCTTGACATCGGAGGGTTCGGACGGGATTACAATTTTCAGTCCCGGGGTGTGCACGAACCAGCTTTCCAGGCTCTGGGAGTGATGGGCCCCTGCCCCCACACCGCCCCCGTCGTTCACCCATATGACAAGGGGGAGCTTTGCCTGTCCGCCGGACATGTAGCGGGTTTTCGCAGTTTGATTGACTATCTCATCCATGGCCACGGGAAGGAAATCGGCAAAGTACAGGTCTACTACCGGCCTCATACCTGTCAAGGCCGCCCCCACACCTGCCCCTGCGATGGCAGTCTCTGAAATGGGGGTATCGATAACCCTTTCACCGAATCTCTCAAAGAGGCCTCCGAACTGGCCGAAGTTACCACCATGTGCAGTGATATCCTCCCCGATCAAAAAAACGCTTTCGTCTCTTTCCATCTCTTCATGCAAGGCCTCTGAAAGCGCTTTGGAACCTGATATTATCCTATCTGACATCAGCTCCTCCTAAGGGATTGACGAATATGTCTTCAAGAGAATCTTCAGGTTTGGGGAAAGGGGCTTCCATGGCGTACCGGACAGCCTCTGCTATGAGATGAGAGACCTCTTCCCCTATCTCTTTGTCCAGTTTAGTGGTAAGGATCACCTCCTTTTTTAACTGCCTCCTGAAACGGGCAATGGGGTCCCTGCTTCTCTTCTGTGCTTCCACCTCTTTCTGTGTCCGGTACTTCTGAGGTTCCCCCTGGAAATGTCCGGAGTAGCGGTAAGTTTTGTTTTCAACAATGCTGGGACCTTTCCCATTCCTCGCCCTTTTAACCGCTTTTGCCACGGTCTTTCTTACATCGAGGACATCATTACCGTCAGCCGCATACCCCGGAATACCATAGGCAGCAGCACGACCAGAGACGGAGCCTCCTGCCAGAAACCGGGACACGGGTGAAGTCCCGGCATAAAGGTTGTTCTCACACAGAAAAACAACCGGAAGTGCATAGACAGCGGCCATGTTGAGGGCCTCATGGAATGTCCCCCGGTTTGCCGCCCCGTCCCCAAAGAAGACGAGGCCTACCTGTTTTGTTTTTCGCAGCTTGATGGAAATACCCGCACCCACAATGATGGGAAATCCTCCTCCGACAATACCGTTGGCACCCAGGATGCCGATCGAGAAATCAGCAATGTGCAGAGACCCTCCTTTGCCTTTACAGTAGCCGGAGGCCTTGCCCATCAGTTCGGCAAACATTTTTTTGAGGTTGCCGCCCTTGGCCACCAAGTGGCCGTGCCCCCTGTGATTACTGGTAATATAGTCGTCATCATTGAGCACAGAGCAGGTTCCGACGGAAGAGGCTTCCTGGCCGAGAGAAAGGTGCACGTTTCCGGGAAGGAGGTTTTGTGCATGCAGTTCTCCCGTTTTTTCCTCGAATGCACGAACGGTCAGCATTTTCCGATATAGTGAGAGTTTTTCTTTGCCGGTCGTTTTCACCTTCACGCCTCTCTCTTAAAAATCATCACGATAGCGCATCTCCTGACATGGATTATGTCCATTGTACCATCAGGATGGGGACTCGTCAGCAATGGGGGATGCACAAATCTGCGCTGGAGAAAAATGACCTTTGATCGCGGGAAAATGAAAAATCATAGAGCCTGGAAATCCGAGGCCCTTTGATTCGCTTAATCGGCTTGGATGCATTATCAAAAGAATAGCCGGATAATCATAACTTATCATAATTTCTCGGCTGAGATTCAAATACGGTCCTGGCCTCCGGATCAAAGCGTCTGAAGGGTTTGTCTCCCGGATTTTCACCCAGCAGCATCAGCTCGTCACAGGTCTGCTCCTGGTAATCCTCGTGGAGATGGATCACCGGGTCCAGGGCGGTCAGAACATCCCCGGGGCCGAGCAGGTGCCTCTCCCCCTGCTGCAGTTCCGCGTACCCTTCACGGGTACCGTCATCCAGACGCTCCCATTCGCTGTAGTACTCCTGCCCCTTGATGACACGCAGCACATACCAGGCACGGTGCTCGTGGAGGGCATGCGGCTCCCGGGGTGAGGTGAAGCGCACCTGCACCAGGGTCATCCCATCCGGGTCTTTTCGAAGGACCCTTGAAGGCCCCTGCAGTCCTGCAATCTCCTCCTCTGAACCCTCCACCCCGTAAACCACTTTCCCTAACCCACCCAACTCTTCTCCGAGCAGGTCCAGGCTTTCCTGGGTGATACCCCGATCCTCAAAAAGTTGTTTTACCTCCAGGAAAAAGGCGTCGACCGCCGCCTTGACTGCCTCCTTTCCTTCCAGGCTTAGAAAAGACTCATAATCCATTGTTCACTCCTTATTATTGTCTGACACCTGAACTGGTAAAACCGCCATCCACATTCAGCATCGCACCCGTGACATATCCCGCATCATCCGAGGCCAGAAAGGCTGCAGTGCCGGCGATTTCCTCGGGCAGGGCATAGCGGCCCATGGGGAGGCGGGCGGTGTAGCTGGCACGGAATTCGGGAGTATGCGCGGATTTGACCATTTCAGTGTCCACCGGACTCGGGTTGATGACATTGACGCGGATGCCGTGCTTGGCAAGGTCCCCTGCAATGGCCTTGGTAAAACTCATTACGCCGCCCTTTGATGCGGCATAGGCATGGGTCCTGACACTCGGCAGAATGGCCGCAGCCGAGCCGATATTTATAATGCATCCGCTTTTCTGCGGAACCATGAAGCGTGCTGCCTCGCGATTGCAAAGAAATGTTCCGGTCAGATTAATATCCATGATTTGCTGCCAGTGCGCCAGCTCGGTTTCCAGGAGTTCCCGGTGCTTGGCAATACCCGCAGAATTCACCAGTATATCGAGCCGACTGAGAAGGGTTACCGCCTCGGTCATCATTTCCTTTACGGATGATTCATCTGCAACGTCAACGGGCAGCTTATGACAACCCGCGATATCATCGTCGGGAATGTGCTCCTTGTCAGCAATGACGACCTCTGCCCCTTCGGCAATGAAACGATCCGCTATGGCACGGCCTATACCCCGCGCCCCCCCCGTGATTACAGCCCGCTTATCAGTCAGTCTTTTAGCCCCAGGATACTGTTTTCTTTCATTCATTAGAAAGACTCCTCTATCGCATCAGAATGATGATTTTTCCATTCTTTTTGAGTGAATAGTAAACAGGCCAGTCCGAAAAAACCGAGGAATAAAAGATACATCCGGGGTGAGAAGGGGTAAAGGGCTAGACAGCAACACCAAGATATTTCTCTTGGATTTCAGGGCTTTCCAGGAGTTCATCCGTTGTCCCCTGAAATTTGATCAGGCCCTTTTCCATGACATAGACCCGCTGGGCCACCTTAAAGGCCACTTCCAGGTTGGTTTCCACCAGCAACATCGTCATCCCTGTCTCCCGAAGCTCCTTCAGTCTGTCAGCGATGGTTTCCACCAGGGTCGGCATCAGTCCCTCTGTGGGCTCGTCAATGAGCATTAACTTCGGCTTTGCAACAAAGGCCCTGGCTATGGCAAGCATCTGCTGCTCCCCCCCACTCAGTGAGACCCCCGGATTGTTGGCCCGATCCTTGAGGCGAGGGAAATAGTTGTAGGCCATATCCAGCAGGGAGGCCTCCTGGCCTTTTTCAACGGTTTTGAGCATGGCGAGCTTCAGGTTTTCATGCACGGTGATGTTCGGGATGATGCGCCGGGTATCGGGAATAATGGAGATCCCTTTCCTGACAACCTTATTTCTTTGGATATGCTGCCCATCAGGGCATGGTTTGGCAGGGTTCGCAGATAGGAAGATAAGATATGCTGCCACTCGACTCTCCGCAGATAGAAGGGCACCAAACAGCTGAACTTGAATTCCATATTCTACAACTAGGTGCGAAAGTTTAATTAATTCGCCATTCCCTGTCAAGGCGAAATAATATATTCTCATTCCAAAAT
>JAFDIX010000687.1 GCA_019307805.1 Deltaproteobacteria bacterium
CATGGAATGCTATCAACGGGGTATCCTCGATGAAAAGGACACTGACGGGCTGAAACTCAAGTGGGGCGATGCCGGTGTCGTGCTTGAACTGATGCGGAAGATCGCCTATCGAGAGGGGTTCGGCAATATTCTCGCTGAGGGCTCGGCCAGGGCGGCTGACCTGCTTGGTCGGGATAGTGGTTATTATGCCATGCATATTAAAAATCAGGACCTCTACGAGTCCTGCCGCGGCTCTATTGCCTGGTGCCTGGGTACGACCACATCCACCCGTGGCGGAGGCCATACCACAGGGGCGCCGGCCTGTGAAGGCAATCCCGGTCTTGATGTGGAGAGGATGAAACAGGTCTATGGCGTTCCCAATCCTCATAAACCCCAGGAATATGAACACAAGGCGGAGATGGTGCAGTATTGCGAGGTCTTGCACCGAGTGAACAACTGCCTGGGCGTGTGCCACTACAACACCACCTGGCTGGATGTTCTGGATGTTGAAATGATGGACTTGCCCCAGTTGGCCGAGCTGTATGCGGCCGCTACCGGATGGGAAACGTCGGTGGAAGATCTCATCCGCATCACCGAGAGACAGTTGAATCTCGAAAAGGCATTCAACTTGAGATTTACCGATTTTGATCGCAAGGACGACTTGCCCCACCCGAGAGACATGTACGAACCTGTTCCCACGGGCAACCTGGCCGGTTGGAAGATGGACGAAGAGAAATACAACAAATTGCTGGATGAGTACTACGATCTCCACGGCTGGGACAGGGAAACCAGTTTTCCCAAGAGAGAAACGCTCATGGAACTGGGGCTCGAAAGCGTCGCAGATGATCTGCAAAAGATCGGAAAAATCCGATGACAGGAATCCTTTTACGTTAAGAGGTTTTTTATGGATGCGGAACTGGCTGTCAAGAATTGCCGTATTGTCAACTCTTCTCTGACCTATGATGGTGTCATCTACATTTCCGGTGGGAAAATCATCGGGATCTCCAAGTCCCTTGAAGGGAATCCCAGGGAAATCCTCGACGCCAAAAGGCTCCATGTGCTGCCCGGGGCGGTTGACGCACATGTCCATATGATGGACCCGGGTTTTACGGATAGAGAGGATTTCATGACAGGAACCCGGGCCGCAGCCCGGGGCGGTGTAACCACGATTATTGAATTACCCAATCAGGCGAGGCCTCTGGTGTTTACGGCCGAAGGGATGGAAGAGAAAAAGAGCTATTTGTCCGATCGATCTGTCGTGGACTTTGGGTTGCTGGGGGGACTCAGCCTCGAACACAAAAAGGATCTGAGAGGGATGTGGGAGGCCGGAGCCGTTGGATTCAAAGGCTTTACCATATCCCGGCCCGACGAACAGGTCCTGTTGCCCGGTTACATGGCAGAGATATTTGAGGAACTCGTCACATTTGACGGGGTGGCACTCATCCATGCGGAGGAGGATTCCATCCTGAAATATAATGAAAAGAAATTAAAGGCCGCCGGCAGAAAAGATTTCATGAGCGTTGCCGAATGGAGATCGCGCCTGGCAGAGTCTTTGGCTGTCAAGCAGGTCGTTGATGTGGCCGAGGCAACAGGGGCCAGGGTTACCGTAGCCCATATCAGCATGCCGGCACTCATTCAATACATATGGCTGGCCAGGGGCAGAGGGGCCCGGGTCTATGCAGAGACCTGTGCACAGTACTTAACCCTGCATGAGGAAGACCTTGCCATGAACGGGCCTTTTCACAAGTTCACCCCACCCATGCGGAGCAGGGAGGAGTCTGAAGGTATTTGGAAAAGCCTGCGCACAGGCAAGGTCGATATGGTCAACTCCGATCACGTCCCCCTGCCGATCGAGGAAAAAGAAAAGGGGCTTGAAGACATTTGGGAAGCGCCATTTGGAATGCCGGGTGTTGAAACGACAACCAGACTCCTGCTGGACGGCGTCACAAGGGGTCTGATCAGCATCAATCAGGTTGCACGACTCCGCAGCGAAAATGCCGCCGGCATTTACGGTCTGTCTGATGAAAAAGGCTTTATCGAGGTGGGGTATGATGCGGACCTCGTTTTCGCGGATTTAGAAAAAGAGACGGTGCTTGAGGACAAGGATGTGATCTCAAAGTGCAAGTGGACCCCCTACCGGGGACGAAAAATACGGGGGGATATTGTGCTCACAATGGTCCGGGGAAAAGTGGTGATGAAAGACGGACAAGTCACCGGCTCCCCTGGCTGGGGGAGATTTGTGACAAGAGCACATTAGGACAAGAAGGATAAACTTGGGATTTGAAATTTGGGAGGACAAACCATGGAAATGATGGACCAACAC
This sequence comes from Deltaproteobacteria bacterium, assembly GCA_019307805.1. Lineage (GTDB taxonomy): Bacteria > Desulfobacterota > DSM-4660 > Desulfatiglandales > HGW-15 > JAFDIX01. The sequence continues at coordinate 2,303 of JAFDIX010000687.1, forward strand.
CTTCACATTGACTCCAGGAGTCTGGAAGAACTGGCCATGATGTCCATGGCAGGCATCAAGGCCGTGGTAAGCCATGTATATTACCCTCACCAACACGTCAGAATGACGCCGAATACCTATTTCGACTACTACGATCGAAAAATTAACTGGGAGCCGGCAAGGACCAAGACGGAACTTATCGAGACTTTCTTGGGCGTGGGAATCAACATGGTGAATGTCCCGACGGACTGGGAAAAGGTGCTGGAGGCCCTGCCCCGGTATCTCAAGGAAGAAAAAGTGGTTTGCATCGGAGAGATCGGGATCGAGCCTGGCTCCGAGACAGGGGACCCGGGTATTCAGGAGGAGATACTCAAAGAAGAACTCAGGATTGCAAAGGAACACAACATGCCGGTAAATTTCCACACTCCCCCAAAGGACAAGGAGAAGTGGATCGAGAAGTACGCCGCACTCCTGGAAGATGCCAAGGTGGATAAGGACAAGGTGGTCATCGACCATGCCAATCCTTCGGTTGTCGGTTTTATTTGGGAACTGGGCTTTTATGCCGGTGTGACCATCCAGAAGTGGAGAAACGTGACGCCTCTGGAGGCCGCAAAACTCCTCGAGAAGGGGGATCACCTCGACAGGCTCATGCTGGACAGCGACTCAAGCCCTAAATGGTCGGATGCCCTATCGGTTCCAAAGGCTGTCCACGAGGCGCAAAAACGGGGTGTTCACCATGCCGTCACTCCCTCATCGGGATTTCCCGATGGGGGAGTGGGGTAGAAGGGGCCGGCGAAGGCTGGGTTCGCGCAGTGGCCATCATCGGGTGAGCCTCATACTTCATTCCTAATATCCCCGGACCTTCTCTGCCTGAGAACACTATCCCTTTGTGTTGACATTT